>CAZBPB010000055.1:6302-14044 GCA_964493565.1 uncultured Pleurocapsa sp.
CCTCTTGATTGTTGATCAGCGCCCCAGCGGCATTGACGAAGAAGTAATGAGTCAAATCGGTACGCGTGTCACCGCGTTACTGGATAATGAGCGCGATATCAACGCGGTACTCACCGGCATCAGCGCGGCAGGTGGCTTACGTGAAGTATTAGCCCGCCTCGAAACCCGCCAGCAGGCTATCATCATGGGTCATGCTGTGCCAATGCCGGTTGTGATTCGCACCCGCGATTACGATCAGCGCTTTTATGAGGCTATTCACCACCACATCAGCGGCTTGCCGGCCAATCGCGGTGCTGACGATAACAGGAAAGTGCTGCAATTTGGGCGTAAAGACGGCGACAACCGCCGCTTATAGTCGCTTGTCATTTCCTACGGTCACGAAGTTTCACGTCCCTGCTGCGCTGGTATGGACGCGATTCAACGCGCCCGAAACCCGAAATCTTCCTTGGGATGAGGTTGGGGGCACTACAGACGGATTGCAAATCGCCCTTGTAGATCAGGCTGAAACACCTTTTACTTTGTAACATCTTCGCGTATTCTTCACAAACCTTTATTGGTTGCGAAATATGAAAAGTAACTATAATCGAAATCATCCGATGGATAACGCTGTGCTGAAGATGCAAGAAGATCCGAAACAGCTCATCAAACGTGTCCTCAACGCCACAGACAAACTGCTGAGCGAGCGTTTCGGCGTACTTACCCGTGAACAAATGACTCATCTGCAAACCGTCAAACGCTCTGCCGAACAGTTTGAACTGCTCGTCACCTATGCCGATGACACCGCTTCGACCAATGCCCGTAAATTTCTGGCTTATGAAACCCGCGAAACGCTGGCAACCGTCCTTGGTTATGCCGAGATGATGGGTGAAGGCATGTTCGGCACGATGAACGCGGATCAGCTTCAGCAGGTTTTCGCCATCCGCGCACAGGGCAAAATGCTGCTTGTCTGGCTGGATGATCTGCTCACCACAGTTTAATACCTTGCATAATGCCAATTTGATGATGCTTCTGGCGGTGCGAATAGCCGAACCGTAAAATCGTCGCGTTTGCATAGTGCATAGGTGCATTGTGGGTGGAGCATTACTAAACGTCATCACCGTTGCCCTCGGCAGCCTGATCGGTTTGTTCGTAGGCAGTCGCATCCCCGTTCGAGTTCAGCAGTCGGTATTGGCCGGGCTGGGCTTGACCACGCTCGTCATCGGCATCAGTAACGCCATGACCAGCGGCAACATCATCATCCCATTGATCAGCGTCATCGTCGGGGTGATCATCGGCGAACTGCTGAACATTGAAGGCGCGCTGGAGCGATTTGGCGGTTGGCTTCGTGATCGTTTTGCGAAGGGAGGCGAAACAGATGACAAAGCCGCTGAACGCGCCCGCTTCATCAACGCTTTCGTCACTGCTAGCTTAATTTTCTGCGTTGGTCCGCTCGCGCTCGTCGGCTCCATTCAGGATGGCATGGGGCTGCCCGGCGGTTTTCAACAAATCGTCATCAAAAGCGCGCTGGATTTCTTCGCGGCGATGGCTTTTGCTACAACTTTAGGCATAGGCGTTTTGTTTAGTGCGGTCACAGTGATGCTCTTTCAGGGCAGTCTCTCAATCATCGGTATCGTGGCAGGCAGCATCATGACCCAGCCGATGATCAACGAGATGACCGCAGTTGGCGGTATCCTCATTTTAGGCATCGCACTGATTCTGCTGGAGGTTAAGAAGGTACGGGTGGCTAATTTTCTGCCCGCCCTCTTAATCGCCCCATTGATTGTAGTCGTGGCGACGGCGTTAGGCATCAACGTCTATCCGCTGTGAACAGGTCATAAGGCGCTTTACGCCTAACCGCCTCGCCTGAGGATTTAAGGGGGGCGGTTCGCAAACGCCCCGGATTAAGAATGAGGATTGTAGGGATAAGACACAGTGAGCGCCCGTTTGCGGGCATACCCGCTGCTGCGCCCCTATCACCCGCCGGGTTCTAGCGTTCCCTGAACTGCTGGCGTGTTGGTCACGGCTGTAGTCGGGCGTGGCGGCAGTGTCGGCGCTGCGTTGTTGTCTGCAATCGGAAGGGTTGGGATCGCGTTCTGGTTAGCGGTCGTTTCCTCATCGCTGCCGACGCCCGGAGCAATGCCTAGCGTTGAAGGATCGGGCGTGGAAACGATATTCGAACCCAGTGGCGCGCCAGTTGTATTGCCAGCATTCGCCGCGCTGTTGGCATCTGCCACGCAGCGGAAACCAATGGCTGCCGTCGGTGAAAGCGGGTCGCGGCTCTGGCGGTGAACTGTGCGGGTATAGAAGGGCACTGTATCCCACGAACCGCCGCGCGTGACCTTTTCAGTGCCGGTAGGCGGGCCTTGCGCGTCTGGTCCGGCGGATTGCGGTTGGCTGTAGAAATTCGGCGAATACCAGTCACCGACCCATTCAGCTACGTTGCCCGCCATATTCAATACTCCGAACGGGCTGGCGCCGGTTGGGAATGCTGTCACAGGCGCTTTTTCCTGTGTTGTGGAACGGCGGGTAGCCGAGTTATCGGGACTCCATGTGTTGCCCCACGGGAAGATATAGCCAAGATCGCCGCGTGCGGCACGTTCCCACTCAGATTCTGTAGGCAGACGACGACCCAGCGCCTGACAGTAAGCCTGTGCGCCGTACCAGGTCACGTTGGTCATCGGCAGGTCGGCAATAGCCGGGTTGATCGAGTAATTCTGGCTGTCGAAGGTGACGTTGCTGGTCTCCGAGTCAGACAGGGTTTGAATGCACGGCTGACCAAGGCATCCATTGCGGTGGCTGCCGGGACCAAGAATGTTCAGGAAGGTGAGGTACTGAGTGTAGCTGACTTCGTAGGTTTCCATCTGGAATGGGCTGACCGTAACGTTGTGCTGCGGGAACGAGTCTTCGCCATCTGCTGGCTGGCATGAGCCTGCTTCGCCGCCATAACCCGCCTGGCATTCAGCTACTGCCGCAGAAACTTCAGCTGCGGTAGTGCCCATCGGGAACTGACCGCCCGCAATTGAAACCATCGGGCTGGCAATCGAGACAAGCCGGTCAAACTGACCACCGCCGGTATTCAAGCCTGAAACTTGCGGCGTATTGCTTCCAACCGTTGAACTTGTGGTGCTCGTTGGCGGGATAGCCTCTGTCGTCGGGGTGATGGTAGGTTCAAGCGTGAGTAAAGTCGGAAGAATTGTTGGGCTGGTCGTTGGTGCGCTAAATTCAAGCGGCGGATCGGTTACAATCACCTCAGTTGGTTCTGTGGTCGCTGTAACTGGTGCGGGGCTTGCGGTAATAACCCAGGGCGTTTGTGTGGTCAGGTTAGCCACAGACTCGCCGCCAACATTGATTAACCCGCTGATCAAGCCGACCAGCAGGAAAATGATAGCGCAGCCAAACCCGACAATTCCGCCGATGAATAGCCACTGCCATGCGCCGCCACCTGAACGACGACCGCTGAGTGATCCATAATTATTGTTGCGTGACATCCGTATTTCGCCTCCTGTTCACGCGTAACCTGCGCCAATTCTGAATTGGATTGGTCACAAGTTTATCGGATTTATTCCGCGCGAACCTGATTTTTAACCCTTGATTGCGCCACTATAGTAAACAAAAGACCCTACAGCTTGTAGGGTCTTTCGCAAAGCGATAATAAAAACGGATGAATTAGAGTGCGTTAACGATGTTTGAATATACGTTGCCGACCCATGGGCCAAGGAAAACAACCACGATGAAAACCACGAGTACGACCAGAACCAGTATCAAGGCATACTCAACCAATCCTTGACCATGTGGGCTGCCGCGTTCATTGAGGTAAGCATACAAAGAATGCAGCCATACCTCAACCTGTCTCCACATAATGCCTCCTCGATAACTTCTTCGATGTGTAGACGATAACTTTGAATTTTGATCACAACTCTATCACAAGTCAATATTAAGAATGAAAAAGAAATTTTTACAAATTTAGGGATTTTGTATATATTTTTTTGCAACTAGCTTCCAGAGTACAATCTCAGGGGGGCATAAAAATCGGGCGCGTGGGGCGCCCAGTCCCTCCATACCAACCCCGCGTGTGGTGTATAAAGTCATCTCTCCAAGCTGATAACGCCCCATTACAAAACGCCGCCCGTAATGGCTGGCGGAAAGAATCGCGCCAGGTATCGGCAGGCGAATCTGGCCGCCGTGTGTATGCCCGCATAGGTACAAATCAAAACCGAGTGCCGCTGCTTCTGGCGCAAGGTCTGGTGAGTGAGAGAGCAGCAGCTTGATGCCGTCCTGCGGAAAATCTACGGCAAGCCCGGCTAACGTGCGGCTGTCTTCATCCATGTCGTGGGTAGTGACCATTCCTGCGATATGCAGTTTTCCGGAAGGCGTATCCAGCCCGACCCAACGGTTCGCCAATAACGTAATTTGCGGGATAGCGTGTACCAGCGCCGTGACCAATGCCGGCGATTCGACGGTTGGGGTGCCACCGATGCAGTACACACCCAACGGCGCACGCCATTCGCTGATTATCTGGCGTACTTCTTCATGCGTGCGCTCATCACGGTTATACGACAGGTTCACGAAATCGCCGGTAAATACGATCACGTCTGGCTGAAGCTGCTCAACCAGACGATTTAGCCGGCGCTCGCGTTCAGTAATGTGTTCAATATGAATATCGCCAATATGCAGCAGGCGAAGCGAGGCTTCTGCATCCTGCGCGGGACTGCTCCCTAAAACTTCGAGCGTTTGCCGGGTTACGCCCAGACGGAAAGGCTCGACCCATGTCGCGTAGAGCGTGGCAATCGAGATCAGAATATCCAGCAGCAGAAGAAGCCATATCGGGGCTGCAAGAATGGCCAGCACCAGCGCCAGAGCGGTAAAGACCAGCATTAACGCCAGCGCAGATGGCTGGTCTGGCCCGAAACTGCGACCGGATCGGGGCAGCATCCACAAGGCGAACCAATTTAAGGCACTGGCGCTGAAGGTGATCATTCCGGCGACAACGGCGATGCCCATCTCGTTGAATGCACCCCACACTAGCGCCGTAACCAGCCCGTTTGCCACCATCAACCCGAAAACAAGCGCGCGGGGAAGCTGCTGAAGCGCATTGGAGCGCACCAGCATTTGGTGCAAGGCGGAAGATTCCAGCGCTGAATTGACGTCGTTCACTGGAGGGTTCATTATGCCTGTACGTCACGCTGAAAAATATCACCGTTGGCATTGAGCGGCGGCTCTAGCAATGCCAGACGAATAGTAAATGTGCTGCCTTCTCCGGGGCTGCTGCTAACGCTCAACTCTCCTTCATGAAGTTCTATAATCTGGCGGGCAATACTCAGCCCAAGCCCGGTGCCGGAAACATGGCTGACGACGCGGTAGAACGGCTGGAAGATGTGAGCGAGGTGTTCCGGGGCGATGCCAATGCCGGTATCTTGCACGTGAATAGCAACCTCTGAGGCAGCAGTATCTTCTTCAACAACTAAGCGCACAATGCCGCCTGCTGGCGTGTAATTGATGGCGTTGGTCAGCAGGTTGGTGATCACCTGTGCCATACGTTCAGGATCAACCTGAACATAGATTGGCGATGGCGAGAGATCGTATTGCAGCGAAAGTCCTTTGCGATCTGCTTCAGGTTTCTGAATATCAATGATCTGCTGCAAATGTTGACCGAGGTTTAAAGGCTGTGTGTGCAGCGGGATCACGCCGCGCTCAAGCCGTGAAATATCCAGTAAATCTTCAACCAGCCGCTTCATTCGCTCGGTTACTTCGTCCAGTACGTTCAGGTGCTGCTCAAGGTGTTCAGGGCGGCGGCGAAGTAGATAGAGACGGGTTTTGAGGTTGGTGATCGGCGTTCGCAGTTCGTGGCTGGCATAAGCCACAAGGTTTGACTGCTGCAATTGCAGCGCCTTTTCTTTGCTGATGTCGCGCACGGTTGAAACTGCCCGCACAGGAGTGCTTTCTGCGCTGATCCGCGAAACCGATAGACTGGCAAAAAAATGCGTGCCATCTTTGCGGCGAATCTCAGTTTCCCCGCGCCAGATACCTTCAGTTTGTACACGCTGGATTAGATTACCCAGCGCCGCTCTCCCTGATTTGCTCTCTACGCCGCCGCGGTTGATCATCAGAATCGGCTGGTTGATCAGTTCTTCAGGACGATAACCTGTCTGGTTGCTCAGCGTCTGGTTTATGTAACGAATGGTGTTGTCTTCGCTGTAAACGATGCCATCCCCCGTTGAGTCCAGGATTGCGGCGATGCGTTGACGTTCCAATTCCAATTCGGAGGTACGCTGCGTGACCTGTGTTTGGAGGTCATCTGCATACCGGGTAATCTGCTGATACAGGCGCGCATTGCGCAAAGCAATCGCCACCTGTTCAGCGAAGGCTTGCAGCATTTGCGCGTGTTCATTGTTGAAGGCGTAGGTGGTGGAGCTGGTTAGGTTCAAAAAGCCAATGGTGCTGCCTTCAAGACGGATGGGCGTGCCAACGGTTGATTGAATCCAGTGTGACTCGTTCAGTTTTATCCAGTCTGCATTATTCTCAATGTCATCAATGATCAGCGGTTTTCCGGTGCTCATCATGGTCTGGAAGGTTGGCATTTCGAAGATCGGGATGACCAGATCACTTTCTATATAGTGATCGCCTTCATAGCCGCGTGAGCGCGCCACCCGTCCGATGCGGCCTTCAATGAGCACTACATCCGCAGAATCTGAAGGGATGACAACTTGAAGCTGTTCAAGAATACGATCCAGCACTTCATCCAGATTCAGGATGCTGGAAATCGCGGTGGTGGTTGTGCGCAAGCCTTCTGCCAGACGGCGCTGTTCTTCTTCTGCGATCTGCGCTTCTTTGGCTTGAGTGATATTGATAGATAGACCGTTCATGATCCACTGGTCATCCTCGTTTTTCGCCAGTGTGACAATATCGCGCACCCACAAAAAGCGGTTATCTATGGTGATCATGCGGTATTCTTGCTGAAACCCGCTTCGGGCTTGTTGTACCGCTTCAATGCGGGTGAGGCCGGCGCGTTCGCGATCATCGGGGTGAATCAACGATGACCAGAACGATGGGTCGCGCAAAAAGCGTTCATGCGAATAACCGGTCAAGGTTTCAATCTGCCGGCTCATGAACTCAACTTCAAGGGTGGTGGCATTGGTAACCCACACCACGCCGTCCACCGAGTTGACCAGCGTTTCATAGCTTAACTGCTGCTTGCGCAGCGCTTCTTCCGCCTGTTTGCGCGGGGTAATTTCAAAGAAGCTGGAAAGCAGCATCGGCACCCCATCCATCATCGTGCGGCTGATGGCAACACTTGCCCAGACCTTGCTCCCGTCTTTGCGGCGGGCGTGCATTTCAACATCCTGAAGCTGATCAACGTTGATCATCATATCGCGAATGCGGAGGCGATCTTCCAGCGTAAGGTAATCGTGTGCCGTCGCCTTACCGATAAATTCATCGGCGGTATAGCCCAGCGTCTCCAGCGCGTTGCGATTGGCCATCGTCACCAGATTATCTTCTTCGCGCAGCAGGATAATGCCCATCACGTTCGAGTCAATGATCGCGCGCAAACGACCTTCGCTGATTTCCAGCGCCTGCTGATCTGCTTTACGCTGCGTAATATCCTGCGCCGCCCCGTAAATCGCGCATAAAACGCCGGTTTTGGGGTCAATTTCGCCGTGAGCATACACTTGCAACCAGAGGATACTATTGTTTTTGGCAATGACCCGTGTGACGAAATTTCGCCGCTCTCCTTGTGAGAGCTTTTGTACCTCGCTGAGCACTAC
>CAZBPB010000056.1:0-1594 GCA_964493565.1 uncultured Pleurocapsa sp.
AGCCGCTTTTGCGCCATCGAGCGTGGCATATTCAACGCCCGCTGGATCACCATCGGATGGCTTCCTGTGCGGAATTGCTCATCGGACGGCAGAATTTTGCCGCTCTGGGCAAACCTCCGCAGGGCGAAAATACAGTGCGCTCCATTCATCTCGCTCATTGGCAGCGGGTGGCTGGCGAAGATGCCATAAGCTGGACGTTTACTGTCGAAGCCGATGCATTTTTGCAGCACATGGTCAGGCGCATGGTAGGTTGGATGGTGGCAGCAGGATTAGGCAGGCTTTCGGTAGAGCGGTTTGCCGGAGCCTTGCAGCAAAAAAGTATGCTGCGCATCGCGCTCGCGCCGCCTCATGGGTTGGTGTTAGCGCAAGTGAAGTACGTGGATAACGGAATAACCGGGGTTGGCGTTGAACTAAGCCAGCCGGAAAGTTGAAATGCGGGAGAGACGCCCGCGGAGGTTTTGAGAATGTATAAGACATACACACCCGGTCCAACCGAGATTGAGCGTAAATGGTGGATTGTGGATGCTGAGGGTCAGACCCTGGGGCGTCTCGCCTCTCAAGTGGCATTGATCCTGCGTGGCAAACACAAGCCCAGCTACACGCCGAATCTCGACACTGGCGATTTTGTCGTCATAGTGAATGCCGAAAAAATTCTGGTCACGGGCGACCGCCTGGACTCTAAGATTTATTACCGGCATTCTAAGTATCAGGGCGGTTTGACGGAAGTCACGCTGCGTAAGCAGCTTCAAACGTTTCCGACGCGCCCGATTGAAGATGCCGTCAAAGGCATGCTGCCAAAGAACGCGTTGGGACGCCAGATGATTTCCAAGCTCAAGGTATATGCTGGCCCGAACCACCCGCACACTGCGCAGCAGCCGCAGCCGCTGGAAGCTAAAGGGGAGTAATTAGATGTCTGCACAGTATTACGAAGGCGTTGGACGCCGCAAGGAAGCCTCTGCGCGCGTTCGTATTTTCCCCGGCGGCACCGGGCGCGTGGTCATCAATGAGCGTGAAGGCGCTGAATACATGAGCCGCGCGGGCGATCTCGAAATCCTGCTTCAACCCTTGACCGTTCTCGGTCAGGAACGCAGCTTTGACGTGTCGGTGCATGTGTATGGCGGCGGCGTAAGCGGCCAGCGCGATGCTATCCGCCTCGGTCTGGCGCGTGCTTTGCTGAAGCTCGATCCCGAAAATAAGCCCACGCTGCGCACCGGTCTGGTTTCGCGCGATAACCGTATCAAGGAACGCAAGAAGCCCGGTCTCAAGCGCGCGCGCAAGGCGCCAACCTACACCAAGCGTTAATCGCTTCGGCATATTTCTACAGCCATTTGAAGGCAAGACCACACGTCTTGCCTTTGCTGTTTTAGGGACATTTAGCCATAATTCCCCTCATGTAATTTGTGGTGTTGAAGCAAGGCGCGCCTTGCCTGATAAATCTCACAATTCATCTTCGCCCCCACAGGATACTTTTATGGGCACCATCGTCTACATGCTGTTTGATTTTGATAATCTGCAACTGGCGGATCGTGGGCGAATCTTATCCCTGATGAATGCGCTAGCAGCGAATGACCGGTATCGCTTTCTCAAGAAAGCA
>CAZBPB010000056.1:1604-4117 GCA_964493565.1 uncultured Pleurocapsa sp.
GGCGAAATTTATGTGCCCAACACGCCCGAACTGCTGGATCGAGCCTGGTCAAACGCCGTTCGTGCCGCGCCGCGCTATAACGGTCAATACTGGATGGAGTTTGAGAGCGCATCAGGCTTGAAAATCGGTTTTGGCCTCGATCCGCGCAAGCTCAAACGCCTGAACCTGAGCGTTGATAAAGACGCGCTCAAACTTCCCGGCAGCGCCCCCCGTGCTGCCGAACTGGTAGACGTGATCAGCATCATTACCAGTACGCTTGCACCCACCTACGGATATGGCCTGTTCAACTATGATGTTCATGACTTGCAGCCCATCGGCGCTGGCCCGCAGGGTATCTGGGATTACAATCTGTTCGGGGCGGCGCTGGCGGCACAATGGGGCGATACCTTAGACAACCTGCCCGCCGCCATCACCCGCTTTGAGGATGGCAGCGCGCTGCTGTCCATGTCTGACGAACCGTTTTCAGGCTACCGCGACTCCGCGCCGCGCTACAGGCAGGCCGCCGAAACGCTAGGACTTACCGCCGTCTTTCATGATGGTTGATTCTCAAAAGTGGATGCCTTACAAGGCAGCCCTTCATTAAAATCATCTGTTGTAGGGGCGCGCCAGAGCTTTAGAAGCACAGTATCAGCCGGAGGCCGAAGCCATCTGGCAAATCGAGGCAGCACATATGTCTTTACTAACAATCGTCGGCTTAGGGCCGGGACGCGCGCAGGATTTAACCCGCCGCGCATGGTCGGCGCTGGAAAACGCGCCCCGCGTCATTTTGCGCACGAAAGAACATCCCTGCGTTTCCGAACTGCCCAACCGCGCAAACACCGAATCTTGTGATGATATCTACGAATCCACTGGTGATTTCGCCCTCATCTACACAGCCATCGTAGATCGCGTCATGTCGGCGTTAGAGCAAAGTCCTGTCACCTACGCTGTCCCCGGCGATCCGCTGGTTGGCGAAGCCACCGTACAGGCGCTCATTGTGCGTTGTGCAGACGCCGGCATCCCTTGCGAAATCGTGATGGGCATCAGCTTCGTCGAGCCGATGCTCAAAGCAGTTGGGCTGGACGCGCTGGACGGTGTGCAAATCTTTGACGCCCTCACCATTTCCATGATGTATCATCCGCCCATTAACCCTGATCTTCCCGCGCTGCTGGCGCAGGTTTACAGCCGTCAGGCTGCCTCTGAACTCAAACTCACGCTCATGAATCAATATCCCGATGAGTTTGATGTTGCCCTGATCCACGCCGCAGGCACAGATGATGAGCGCGTGGAATGGGTGAAGCTCTACGAAATTGACCGCAGCCCTGGCATCCAGCATCTCACCTCGCTCTATCTGCCGCCGTTGGGGATGCAAACCAGCTTTGAGACGCTTCAAGAGAATATCGCCCATCTGCGCGCACCGGATGGTTGCCCGTGGGATCGCAAGCAGACCCATCTTTCCCTGCGAAAATATCTACTTGAAGAAACTTACGAAGTGCTGGAAACGCTGGATCGCGAAGATACCGCCGCGCTTCAGGAAGAGATGGGCGATCTGCTGCTGCAAATCATGCTGCACACCCAGATCGGCATTGATGACGGCGAATTTCGTATGGCTGATGTCATCCGCACCCTCAATGAAAAACTGATCCGCCGCCATCCTCACGTGTGGGGCGAAGTATCCGTGAATGGTGCGGATCAGGTTGTCACCAACTGGGATGCTATCAAGAAACAGGAGAAGGCCGGCAAGCCAGAGAAATCCGCCTCGCTGCTTGACGGTGTGCCGCTGGAACTGCCCGCCCTCATGCGCGCCTATGAATACACCGCCCGCGCCGCCAAACCCGGCTTTGACTGGGATCGCGTTGAAGATGTGATCGCCAAAGTGCGCGAAGAAATTGATGAAGTACAGTCAGCCGCTAACGACGAAGAACGCGCCAGCGAGATCGGTGATCTGCTCTTTGCCATCGTCAATTGGGCGCGCTGGCTAAAAGTGGATCCTGAAACCGCTTTACGTGCATCCAGTCAGCGTTTTTATGGACGCTTTGGCTACGTTGAAGCCGAACTGGCAAAGCAGGGCAAGGCCTTGACCGACAGCAATTTACAGGAAATGGACGCATTGTGGAATCAGGCGAAGGCACACGGCCTCTAAAAGCCGAGATCACCCTCGAAGGCGTGATTTCGATTCAAGCCGCGCTCGAAAGTGGCAGCCGCCCGATTCACGAAATTCTGGTGCGTGCGGACCGCCGTGAGCGCGATCTTGACCGCTTAATCCGCCAGGCGCGCGCGCAGCAAATCCTGACCCGTGAGGCTGATGCCGCTGAACTGGAAGCGCTCGCTTCTGGGCGCAGTCATGGCGGGATCATCGCCCGGGTCGGTGAACGGCATTATGCCTCGCTTGATGACCTGCTGGTTGGCGCAAATTCCCCCTTCATCGCCATGCTCGATGGCGTTGAAGACCCGTTCAACTTTGGGCAGGCAATTCGCGCCATCTATGCAGCAGGCGCAAATGGGCTGGTGCTGCGCCCGCGCTCATGGGAAAA
>CAZBPB010000056.1:4127-11254 GCA_964493565.1 uncultured Pleurocapsa sp.
CTATCGTCGCCCGTGCTTCTGCTGGCGCAAGCGAGCGTATCCCGACGGTTATTGCTGAAACCGCCGAAGATGCCGCTGAATTTTTCCGCGCAAATGGTTTTGTAATCGCCGTGACCGATAAAGACCGCGCGGTGAGTATTTACGATGCCGATTTAAGCGGTAAACTGTTCCTGCTCATTGGTGGGGAACGGCGCGGCGTCACCCGTTCTTTTGCCGATGCTGCCGATATTCGGTTAAAAATTCCGTATGGGCGGGGGTTTCCGATGTCTTTAGGCACAACATCGGCGGCGGCGGTGCTGGCTTTTGAGGTATTCCGGCAGCGGCAGGGGAAATAAAAACGACCAGTTTTTGTCTGGTCGTTTGTCGGGGTGGCGGGATTCGAACCCACGACCTCAGCGTCCCGATCGCTGCGCGCTACCAAGCTGCGCCACACCCCGTAACCGATGCGAACTATACTGGAACAAGCGTTGAACTGCAAGAGTAGACTTATGCCATATGGAGCAGCCCATCATGCCTGATACACCTCCTCCAACTCCCTCGCAGCCCGTTTTCTCTGACCGCCTTCGCGCCATCTTTTCCGGCGTAACCACCCGCGCCGGGCAAATCGTGCATGGCTGGGGCGTGCATCCCGACTGGATCACCGTCATCGGCTTGATCGTGGTTGGCATCGGCGCGTTCTTCATCGCGCGCGGTGAATTTTTGCCCGCCGCTATCCTCTTGCTGATCAGCTTGCCCTTAGATGCGCTGGACGGGGCCGTTGCCCGTGCGATGAAGCGCAAAGATCGGCGCGGCGCGGTGCTTGATTCTACGTTGGATCGCTATGCCGACAGCTTGATCTTCATCGGCTTTGCCTACTATTTCGCCTCAATTGGCAATATGGGCTATATGATCGTCGCGCTGATAGCCCTCACCGGCACCTTTTCGGTCAGCTACGTTCGCGCCCGCGCTGGTGAAGCCGATTTGAGCGTGAAGATCGGCATCTTTTCCCGCTTCGAGCGTATCGTCACCCTGCTCATTATCTGCTTCATTCCGCAACTGATTGAACTGGGTATGTGGGTGCTGGCAATCGGTACCAATTTCACCGCTTTGCAGAGACTGTGGTATGTGTATAAGCATCTGGATCGGGACGTACAGTAATTTGACCCGCAATTCCGTTGGAATCTGGTTTTAGCCTATCATCGCGCTTGAGAGGTTGCTAGTTTCGGCGGTATACTAATGCCCGTTTGTGACCAGCCCCGCTTGATCGGGACATAAAGAACCAGAGGAAACACCCATTATGCAGTTTGAAACAGAATATATCGTCCTGTTTGACCGCCTTCAGATACGTTATTACGGCATCATCATTGTCGCTGCTATGCTCGCCGCCGCCTTTGTGGCCTCGCGGTTGGCAAAGCGTGCCGGCATGAACCCTGAGCATGTTTGGGGCGGCCTAACCTGGGCAATCATTCCCGCAATCATCGGTGCGCGCCTGTGGTACATTCTGTTCCCGCCGCAGTCGGCAGTCGCCCTGGGGCAGGATACGGCGTGGTATTTCCAGAATTTCTTTGATTTGCAAAACGGCGCTATTGCCATCTGGAGCGGCGGGCTGCACATCTTCGGCGCGGTGCTGGGCGGTTTCCTCGGCGCATATATCTATTTGCGCAAGAACAAGCTGCCGCTGCTGCCCTGGCTAGACATTGCCGGTATCGCCCTGCCGTTGGGGCAGGCCATTGGTCGTCTGGCAAATTTCGTGAATCAGGAACTTTACGGCGTGCCCACTTCGCTGCCATGGGGTATCCCCATTGATGCGCGTCACCGCGTTGAGCCATTCACCAGCCTGGTTGACTATCCGGCGAACTCAACCCTGTTCCACCCCATGTTCCTGTACGAAGCCATCTGGAATTTCGGCGCGTTTCTAATCCTATCGTACCTGTTCACGCGCAAGCGTAGCTCCTTTAAGGACGGCGATTTCTTCTTGCTATACGTGATGCAGTATGCCTTCATTCGCTTCATGCTGGAATTTATCCGTGTAGACGTGGCGCTGGTCGCAGGCATCAATCTGGTGCAAGTTCTGTGTGCGGCTGGCTTTGTCGTCTGCCTTGTCATCTTCATCATGCGTCATCGTTCGGCAGCCTCAAGCAGCCAAACCGCCGCTGTCTAATCTGAAAATGCCTGTGGGGCGGCTCGCGAACTACCCTTACCTTGCAACTTTAGCCCCGGTCACGGGGCTTTTCATTTCCCCGAATAGCGCCGGATTTGATAACCACTAATAATTGTCATCTGTTCACGATTTATTCACGTCTGCCAGACGAAGGTTCGTGAGATAATCGGAAGATGTTTTGAATCAGGTAATTACCTATGATCGAAGCCCATGAGCTGACGAAAGACTTTGATGACTTTCGTGCGGTGGATACCGTCACTTTAGATGTCCCTGCCGGCTCGGTGCTGGCGGTACTTGGCCCGAACGGCGCTGGCAAAACCACTACTGTGCGTATGCTCACCTCAATCTTGCAGCCGACCAGCGGTTGGGCAAAAGTCGCCGGTTACGATGTCACAAAATACCCTGAAGCCGTTCGCGCCAGCGTTGGCGTATTGACCGAGCAGCACGGCCTGTATGAGCGCATGAAGGCGCTCGAATATCTCGATTTCTTCGGTCAAGTCTACCGCATCCCCGCCGATGCGCGCCGCAAACGCGCCTATGACCTGATGGAACGCTTCGGCCTCACCTTCGCCCTCGATAAGCAGCTTGGCGAATATTCCAAAGGCATGAAGCAAAAGCTAGCACTCGTGCGCGCGATGCTCCACGATCCGCCTGTCCTGCTCTTAGACGAGCCGACCAGTGCCATGGATCCGCAAAGCGCAAAACTTGTGCGTGATGCCATCATCGAACTCCAGCGCGACAAACGTACCTTCCTGATCACCACCCACAATTTAGCTGAAGCACAGGCATTGGCAGACCGTATCGCCATCATTCGCGGCGGGCGCATCATTGCCAGCGGGCGTTTTGAAGAACTGGCGCGCCAGTTTGTTGGCGAACCTCTCGTTGAACTAAAAGTTCAGGGTGAACTCAACGGTCTTGCCCATGAAATCGAAGATTTAGTGCAGGTTGAAGAATCAGGCGCTAACTGGCTGCGCTACCGCGTTGCCGAGCCGACCATCACCAATCCAATGCTCGTGCGGCGGCTGGTCGAATTAGGCGTTGAACTGGTTGAACTTTCATCCATCACCCAGACGCTGGAAGAAATTTATCTACAAGTGGTTAAAGAAGATGAAATACATGGGGGGGCAGTGCATGAACACCTCCGCTAATCCTGAAGTCACGCCGATCAGCGCCTATCTCAACGTAGATCAGGGCAAGTCATCGTTCGGCAGCATGTTGGGCAGCGCGTTGATCATCACCCGCCGCGAAGTGCGTGACAGCTTGCGCGATTGGCGCATTATGGGGCCAATCATCATCTTGACCCTCCTGTTTCCGCTTTTGGCGCAGTTTGTCGCCGGTCAGTTTTCAACCTTTCTACAAGGCTTTGGCGCCGAAATCATCGGCGGGCGCACCATCCCCTTCCTGTTAATGATCGTCGGCTTCTTTCCGATCTCCATCTCTCTGGTCATTGCGCTGGAAACCTTTGTTGGAGAAAAAGAACGGCGCAGCCTTGAGCCGTTACTCAGTACGCCGCTTTCGAATACCGAGCTATACGTCGGTAAGACGCTTGCAGCCATCCTGCCGCCTTTAGCCGCTAGCTTCGTAGGCATGTCCATCTATCTGTTCGGCTTATTCAACAGCCCTGAAACCGCGTGGCGGCCAGCGGCGGCGCTTGTACTGCAAATTTACCTGCTCACAGCCGTTCAAGGTCTGGTCATGATCACCGGCGCGGTAGTCGTTTCCAGCCAGACCACCAGCACCCGTGCCGCCAACCTTCTCGCCAGCTTCATCATCATCCCCGTCACCATGCTGATCTGGATCGAAAGCGCGATCATGTTCCTCGCGCCTGATGCCGAATCGTCGGGCGGTATCGGTTCGCTGTGGGCAATCATCATCGGCATGTGCGTGGTCGTGGCGCTGCTTTTGCGTGTCGGCAACAGCATCTTCAATCGTGAAGAACTTCTTGGTCGCACGCTCGATAAGATTGACATCAAAGGATTTTTTCGCGGCGTTTGGCGTAATGTTTGTGCTGTAGATGAGCAGGGTACGAAAGCCAGAAACATCTTCGTCTGGTATCGCCACAGCATCCCGCTTAGCCTGCGTCATCTGGGCGCCTCGGTTCCCATCACAGTCGTATTTTTCGTTTTGGCTGTGACAGGTGGTTTCATCTTCGGCATGGTCGGTAGTTATCAGCTTCGCTTGCCCGAAGGCCTATCCCTTCAAAGCGCGGCGCAGTATGTAGATGTTGGCTTGCTCTTCAAAGGCAGTGCCGTCTTTGAAGTGTTTATGCAAAACTGGCGTATTCTCGCGCTGGCGACTGCATTTGCCATGTTCACCTTTGGCTCAATGGCTTTTGTGCTTACGCCGGCGGTCTATTTCATCATCGGTTTTCTCGCCAGTCAGATCATGCTCAGCGGCTACAATCCCTCTTTCCTGATCCCCGCGCTGCTCACGCATGGCATCGTCGAAATTCCGGTGATCGTCATAGCCACTGCCACCGCGCTAAAACTCGGCGCAGTCGTCACCCGTCCGCCGCGTGGCAAAACCGTCGGGCAGGCATGGACAGCCGCCTTTGCCGATACCGTCAAGCTGTGGTTGGGGGTATTGCTTCCCGGCCTCCTGCTTGCTGCCATGATCGAGGTCTACATTACGCCAGTTGTCGTCGCCGCTTTCTTAGGAGCCGCTTGAAAATTCTAATTCCCGGGTAGAAAAACGAACTAATAACCCTCACCTGCTGCGCTTTGTTGAGCCGCTTGTTAGGTCGGGGTGAGAGTCGAGTTATACTGTCCAAAAGCATTTTTTCAAACCGCTTTTTCCATCCCCTAAAACCCCTTTTTGGGCACCAAAACCCGTTTTTCGAGAGAAGAATTTTGCAGCCATATTGTTGGCAGTTTGGATACCTATTCGTAGAATTTTTGTGCTAATCTGATTGCATCATAGCGCTTCAACAGGCATAGCGCATCATGTTCGCATTGATTCGCGGCAGACTTGAGGCTTATATGCAGGTTCAAGCTGTGTTTTCCCCTCCGCACGCAGCTGAGGAGAGAGGATTGAGGGGTGAGGTTACAGAAGGCTGGGAATCTCTAATGTATTTCTTGCGTAAATTTTCCAGATTTGACGGCTTCTGTCATTGTATCTTACGTGGATTTTATACAGAATCGGTATCATCAGAGGATGCGTAAGTCCCGTTATTTGAAATTCGAGGCAGTTCTCAATGAACAGTAATCGTGTGCCTGCTGAACGTGATCGGCGGGTGATTCAGAGATATATGGTTTGGTGGTCGAATCGTTCCTTTGTGCCGCCTACGGATGTGCTGGAACTGCCGGAAAAAATTGTTGTTATGGTCGAAATAGCTGGCATGCGCGCCGCCGAGATTAACGTCTCCTTGGTCGGGCGTGAATTGAGTATTTCCGGCACGCGGGAACGCCCATCTATCCCCGCCACTGCCTATCACCAGGTAGAAATTGGCTTCGGAGAATTTCAGGTGGATATTCAGCTTCCCCAGCCCGTTTCACGAGATTCAGTCTCGGCCTCATATCGTGATGGCCTGTTAGTGGTTGAACTCTCAAAGGCATTAGATGGACAGCATGTGGTTATACCGGTGAACAGCGAGGATAATGAAACTCGATGACGAAGCAGACGAAACAGAAAGTTAAGACGCCCGTTCAGGAAGTGCAGGACGAGGCCGAACTGAATATCCCTGTTGAAGTAGATATCGTAGACGAAGAAGAAACCAGCGCCCAGATTCCCGAAGAACTGGCGATTCTGCCGCTGCGCGGTGTCACCGTGTACCCGCAAACGGTGATTCCTTTAACTGTCGGGCAGCCGCGCAGCATCAAGCTGGTAGACGATGTAGTGAGTGGTGATCGGCTGGTTGGCCTTTTCACCTCCAAAGACCCGGAAATGGAAATGCCCGGCCCCGACGACGTATACCCTGTGGGTACGCTGGCATCTATTCACCGCCTGTTCCGCGCTCCTGATGGCACCATTCGTATGTTGGTGCAGGGCATCGCCCGTATCGAGCTTGAGGAATTTCTGGCAACCGAGCCATATTTGAAGGCCCGCGTGCGCAGCGTTCCTGAGCAGGTCGAATCGTCGCTGGAAGTGGAGGCCCTTACCCGCAATATCGTGCAGCAGTTTAGCCGTCTGGCTGAACTGGTGCCCAGCATTCCCGGCGATCTAATTACCTCGGCGCTGAATGTGGATGATCCACTTCAGTTGGTCTACACCATCGCCACCTATATCCGCATGGAATTGGGCGAAGCGCAGGCGATTCTCGAACTCGAAAGTACTGAAGCCAAACTGCGCCGCCTGATGACCATCCTCGGCAAAGAACTCGAAGTTCTGGAGCTTGGTCGCAAAATTCAGACCGAAGCCCAGACCGAGATGGAAAAAGTTCAGCGCGAATACTATCTGCGCGAGCAGCTAAAAGCCATTCAACGCGAATTGGGCGAAGCCGACGAGCAGGCAATGGAGGTGGAGGAGTTCCGTCAGAAAATTGCTGAAGCGGGAATGCCCGAAGAGGCCGAAAAAGAGGCCACTCGCGAGCTGGATCGTCTTAGCAAACTGCCAATCGCCGCCGCTGAATACGGCGTCATACGTACCTATCTCGATTGGCTGACCACGCTGCCATGGAACAAGCGTACTGAAGATAACCTCGATATCGCCCATGCGCGTGGCGTGCTTGAAACCGATCACTATGGCCTCGAAGATATCAAGGAACGCATCCTTGAGTTCCTTGCCGTGCGTAAGCTGCGCCTTGAGCGCGCCAGCGAAATCGAGAAGGCCGAACGCAAAGACCTTGTTCGGCGCGAGCGCGTTGGGGCTATCCTCTGCTTCGTTGGCCCGCCCGGTGTCGGTAAAACCTCGCTCGGCGCATCCATCGCCCGCGCCATGAACCGCGAGTTCATCCGCATGAGTCTCGGCGGTGTGCGTGATGAGGCCGAAATTCGCGGTTTTCGCCGTACCTATATCGGCGCAATGCCGGGGCGCATCATTCAAACCATTC
>CAZBPB010000056.1:11264-13629 GCA_964493565.1 uncultured Pleurocapsa sp.
CATTCCCCGCGTCTAAACCCGCAACCCGATCATTATGCTCGACGAAATAGATAAGTTGGGGCGTGATTTTCGCGGTGATCCTGCCAGCGCCCTGCTGGAAGTGCTCGACCCTGAACAAAATAACGAGTTCCGCGATCACTATCTCGATGTAGCTTTTGACTTGAGCGAGGTCATCTTCATCACCACCGCCAATGAACTGGATACCATTCCCGGCCCCCTGCTGGATCGCATGGAAGTGATTCAACTCAGCGGGTATACCGAACAGGAAAAAGCCGCGATTGCCGAGCGATATCTTGTGCCCCGTCAAATTCGCGAAAACGGCCTGCGCGAAGATGAAGTTGAACTCACAACCTCCGCGCTGCTGGAGCTGATCCGCGATTACACCCGCGAAGCTGGCGTGCGTACCTTAGAGCGCGAAATTGGTCGCGTGATGCGTAAAGTTGTCACCCGCGTTGCTGAAGGTAAAGAGGACAAGCTGGTCATTGAAAGTAAAACCCTGCGTGACTTGTTGGGTAAGCCGCGCTATGGCTACCGCGAAGAACTTGAGGAGCGCACAGATCGCCCCGGCGTGGCTACCGGCCTTGCCTGGACGCCTGTTGGCGGTGACGTGCTGTTTGTTGAAGCCACCCGCTATCCCGGCGGCAAGAGCTTCCAGTACACCGGTCATCTCGGTGAAGTGATGCAGGAAAGCGCGCGCCTTGCCTTAAGCTATGTCCGTAGCAAAGCTGAAGATCTCGGTATTCCGATTGACTTCTTCGAGAAGAGCGATATCCATCTGCACGTTCCTGCCGGCGCTACCCCCAAAGATGGGCCATCTGCCGGCGTGACCATGGCGGTGGCGCTCACCTCGCTGCTTGTTGGTCGCCCGGTCAAGGCAAATGTCGCCATGACTGGTGAAATTACCCTGCGCGGGCAGGTGCTGCCTGTCGGCGGCATCAAAGACAAAGTATTAGCCGCGCATCGCTTAGGCGTAGATACCATCATCCTGCCTAAAAAGAACGCCAATGATCTTGACGATCTTCCCGATGAAGTGCGCCAGCAGCTTACCTTTGAACTGGTTGAGCGCATTGACGATGCCATCAAAGCAGCGCTGGTTGATCCCAATGCCAACGGTCACAGCGTTAAACCTGTCGCTAAGAAATCGGTTGCGCCGCGTAGCAAGAAACAGGTACACTCAGCGGTAAATTAGTAGAGATCGGCGGCAGGCGTTGTGCGTGCCGCCCGCTGCGCCATGAAGTGGGGGAATACGTGCCGAAAGTATTGATCGTCGACGACGACCGCACGACGGTAAAGCTGCTTCAAACGTTGTTGGAACTGGATGGGTTTGAAGTGACATCGGCGCTTAAAGGGGCAGACGTTCAGGCGACGCTCGAACAGTCAAAGCCAGATATTATGCTGATTGATTATCACCTGTCAGACATGGACGGTGTAGAAGTGATTCGCCAGCTTCGTACTCAAGCGACCTTCGCCTCCATGCCAATTGTTATGGCATCTGGCCTCGATGTTCAGGAAGAAGCCATCGGCGCGGGCGCGTCGCTGTTTCTGGTCAAGCCCTTTGAACCCGGCGAACTCCCGCGCCTCTTCAGTAAACTGCTCGACGGCTAAGCTGAAGCCGTTTGAAAATGCGATTTCCCGGATAGAGAAACTTCCTTATAACCCTCAGCGTGACACGGGTGAGGGTAGAGTGATACTGTCCAAAAGCATTTTTCAAATGGCTTCTTATTTTTAACTGTGTTCTTCCAATACTCGCCGCGCAATCACCATCCGTTGAATTTCGCTCGTGCCTTCGCCAATCGCCATCAGCCGTTGGTCGCGGTAAATGCGTTCAACCGGATATTCACGGCTGTAACCATAGCTGCCGTGAATCTGAATCGCGTCATGGCTCACTTTTTCGGCTGTTTCGCTGGCTTTCAGCTTGGCAATCGCCGCTATTTTGCTGAACGGTCTGCCGTTTGCCCGCAGCCATGCCGCATGATACACCAGTAATCGCGCCGCCTCAATTTCGACGGCTGCATCGGCAATCATCCATTGAATCGCCTGATACGCGGAAATCGGCTTGCCAAACGCTCGCCGCTGGCTGGCATAACCGATCGCTTCTTCATAGGCCGCCTGTGCCAGTCCCACGCTCAACGCGCCAATTCCCACCCGCCCGCCGTCCAGAATTTCCATCGTCTGGCGGAATCCTGCGCCCGGGGTGCCTAACAGCGCATCTTTAGGCACGCGCGCATTATCAAAGCTGATCATCACCGTAGGCGAGCCTTGCAGCCCCATCTTCTTTTCCGGCTTGCCAATATTCACGCCGGGTGTATTCGGCTCTACCAGTATCATGCTGAAGCCGCTGGTGCCTGCGTCCTTATCTGTACGC
>CAZBPB010000057.1:0-6480 GCA_964493565.1 uncultured Pleurocapsa sp.
GCCATTTCGCCAGCAGTTCGGCTTCCCGTTCAGGCGTTAGTCCGCTCTCAATTTTGATTCCTGAACTGGATGCCTTCGGTTCAGGCTTAGTTTTCAACCATTCGGCGGTATCTGCCGCCGTTTCGGCTAAAGGCCGGAATTTCAACCCTGCCGCCAGCGCCCGGTCAATGTTGCGCCGGAAAAAGCCCGTATATTCTGGCGGCAGCCAGAACGGGATACCATCCAGCGGCGCAAGCTGTTCCTCAACCAGAAACGCATCGCTCACCCATGTCAATTTCACACCGGCGTTGATGCTGTCAGCAAGTGTATTCAGCAGGTTGCCCGCCGCTATCGGCTGTTCCGGCCCGGTGGTGTTGAAGGTGCCGCTGATTTTGTTCTCAACCAGATGCATGCCCCATTCAGCAATATCACGGGAATCGATCACCTGCACCGGAGCTTCCGGTTTGCCCGGTGCCAGCACTTCGCCGCCCTGTGGCAGGCGCTTCATCCAGTACGGAAATCGGTTGGCATAATCGTTTGGTCCGATGATTAGCCCCGCCCGTAAGTGGGCCGCCCTGCCCGGAAACTCTGCCTCAATTGTCTGCTCGCACAGCGCCTTTAATGCGCCGTAGTGCGCCGCAATATCCTCTGAAGTTTTGTCTTCTACGGCCTCCAGTGCCGCGCTTTCGTCACTGTTTGGCTCAAACCCTGAATATACTGATAGGCTGGAGATAAACACGTACTGACCCACCGCATCCTTCAACAGTTCCGCCGATTGCTTAACCACACGCGGTACAAACCCGCAGGAATCAAACACCGCATCCCAACGCCGCCCTTTTAGCGCATCTAGCTGTCCATCTCTGTCGCCGTGCAGCGCCTCAACGCCTGATGGGGGGTTGGTCTCGCTCTTTCCCCGGTTGAAGGTCGTCATCTCATGCCCGCGTGCTAACCCCGCCTCCACCAGATGTTTCCCCACAAACCGCGACCCGCCGATGATCAGAAGTTTCATGTGTAAACCTTCTCTTTACGCTGGCACATTAACGATTATGACTCTCGTTCTAAAAAATTCAAATGATTGATGAAAAATAAACATGCGCCGCGTTCGCTGCTGCGGGCGATCAATATCGCGGATAATCCCTGCGCTTTGAGGGAAAGCCGTAGCCGTGAGGCAAAGAAACCGCCCTGTTCATATCGTCATCATGTTCCCACCTGCGGTACAATGCGAAGCATCTATTACTGGCTTGCATCGGTTCGAGAACGATTATGGCATTCGACTTCGAGGCGCTCGTTGGCAACCTGAATGTAGTCAATGGACGCTCCATCAGCACCCCGCCCCCCGGTGCGTTAGTAGAGGTTGCGCCCAAAAAAGCGGCGCGTGGGCGTGAAGCCGATACCTTTTTTGGTCTGGTACTGCCCTCTGGCGATTCCATTGCCCCGGCAGCATTCTATGAGCAAATGGTCGCCTTATGCGCTGAACGTTATTTCAACAGCGCCGGCAGCGTGACCAATGGCTTACGCGCCGCCTTTTCGCACCTGAATGAAAACTTGTTTGATCACAACCAGCGCGATCCGCTTCGCTACGAAGCCACTATCTTGTGCGCGGTGCTGCGCGGGGCAGATTTGTACGTCGCGCGTATCGGCGCTGGCGTTGCTCTCTTCTTGCAGGATGATACCGTCCAGCCATTTCCCTCTGAATTTAGCAATGACGAACAGCTCTACGGCACGCCGCTGGGGGTGCAAATGTCGCCAGATATGCGTATGGCGATGTACACCGTCAAAAACGGCACGCGCCTGCTGCTGGCAGATGCCGCGCTCGCTGATCTCGATTATCACGCGGTATCTGGCGCGTTAGGCCGCGATGACATTGGCGAAGTCTTGATCGGTATCAAAGACCTTGCCGCTGGTATGCTCACCGCTGTAGCGGTTGAATTTGTCCCACCGGAGGTGGCATCGCCGCTGGCAGCTCGCGAAGGCGAAAGCACCCGCGCGCCGTCCGCTGAAGAGATGGAAAACGCAGCCGCTGACCGACAGCCTGCTCAGTCAGCAGCAGGCGGCCCGCGCCTGAGTGATACGCGTGGTGACAGCGTAAAGCGCGCTGCTGGCGGCGCTGCTTTGACTGCCGCAAAAGTGGTTGATGGCGTGAACGGCGCGGTGGATGTTGTTCTGCCACCGCCTAAAGAACCACAGAAAGCGCGTTCCTCCAGCCCCTGGATGGCGGCGCTGGCGCTGCTGATTCCTGTGGTGGTTGTAGTTGTTGTCATCGTGTTCTGGGTTAGCGGCACCGGTCAGAGCGAGTTCGATAAATGCGTAAGTGACGCCTATCAAGCCGCAAATCTGGCGCGCAGTATTGCCTCCAGCGATGTGCGCGGAACAGTCGCCGCATGGGGCGCGACGAATGCTGTGATAGAACGCTGCGAAACGCTCAAAAGCGGAGATCCTCAATTAGCCGCGCTTTCGCAGGAGGCGCAGCAGGTAACAGATGCGCTGGTCGGGATTGATCGCCGTCAGACAACAGTAGTGGATTCGCTGCCAAGCGCCGCGCTAACACGCGCTGTTCTTCAAGGCGAAGACCTCTATGTGCTGGACAATGGCAACGATATAGTCTACCGGCTAACGCTGAATCCTAACGGGCTTTCGGTTTCCCCCGGCACGCGGCAGGCAATTAACGCCATGCGTCGCGGCGGTACCATCAACCAGTTTGAAGTGGGCGATATTCTGGATATTGCCTGGGCAGATGATGATGCTGGTTTGCAACAGGGCAGCGTGATTACCGCATTGGATAGCAACGGCGTGCTTATCAACTGTCCCCCCCGTTTTACCCAGCAGTGCAGCGCCCAGCGATTAAATACCAGTACGTGGGTTCGTCCAACGGCGATACAGTTCTGGCAGGGGCGTTTGTACGTGCTTGATCCAGATGCAAATCAGATCTGGCGCTATGACCCCTCAGGCGGCGCTTACCCCAATGCGCCGCAGGAATATTTCGTCGGTGAAGGCCGCCCGGATGTTCGTCAGGCGGTAGATTTTGCCATTGATACGCCCGGCTCTATCTATGTGATGCTCAACGACGGATCAATGCTTAAATACACCAGCGGGCAGCGCGTTGGCTTTGCCTTCTCCAATTTCCCGGAAGGGCAAACACTATCCGGGGTGCGAAGCATGTACCTCAACACCAACCCCACTGATCAGATGATGTACATTGTCGAGGGTAACCTGAATACCATTTATCAAACGACTCACGCGGGTACCCGCGCCGCCAGCTTCCGTTCCCTGGAAGACTCGCAGTTTAATGCGCTTGCTGATGTGGTTGTAGATCCCAACAAAGACCTGATTTATGCGCTGTCTGGCAATACCATCTTCGCCTTCGACCGCCAGCAGTAAAGGTAAACATAGGGATAATCGAGGGAAAAATGAACAGCCCCGGACAAGCTATTCCGCAAGCTGATAAGTGGGATAGCGGAGCGACGTACGAAGCCTATGTTGGGCGCTGGAGCCGCCCTGTAGCCCGTGAATTTCTTGATTGGCTCCATGTTCCTCCTGCCTCCCGCTGGCTTGATGTTGGCTGTGGCACCGGCGCACTAAGCCAGACCATTCTGGAACGGGACAATCCCGTTGAAGTAAAAGGCATTGATTCTTCCGAAGCTCATATCGGCTTTGCCCATCAAAATGTTGTTGACAGGCGGGTGAATTTTGAGGTGGGCGATGCCCAACAACTTCCCGCGGAAAGCAGCTATTATGATGTAGTTGTCTCAGGGCTAGTACTCAACTTCATCCCTGATCAAAATCGCGCCTTGCGCGAAATGAGGCGGGCGGTGAAGCCCGGTGGAGTCGTCGCCGTTTATGTATGGGACTATGCCGATGGAATGCAAATGATGCGCTATTTCTGGGATGCCGTGATAGCGCTTCACCCCGATGCAATAGAGTTTGATGAAAACCGTCGCTTTCCGATATGCAACCCGGAACCGCTGGTGGCGCTTTTTCAGAGCATTGGATTGGCACAAATCATCGAGCGCAGTATTGACGTTCCTACCCATTTTCAAAATTTTGAGGACTACTGGATGCCTTTTCTCGGCGGACAAGCACCCGCCCCAGGGTATTTGAGATCTCTCAATGAAGAGGATCGCATCGCACTTCGAGACTATATCCACGCTCACCTGCCGGTAAATCTGGATGGCTCCATTGATTTAACGGCGCGCGCCTGGGCAATTCGTGGTCTTCGCCCGCAGTGACATCTCGTATGGTCTAAGTGGTTCTTGATCTCTTCGCTGTTGCAGGCACAATTCAGCAACTTGAAATCACCTTACTGGAGTCAGCAGGCTTATGACGTTTCTACCCCCTATGCCCGATTATCATCGTGGCGAAAATGCTATCAAATGGAATCTGTATCCCCCGGACGTGCTTCCCCTCTGGGTAGCCGATACCGATTTCCTTTCGCCCCGCGTGGTTCAGGATGCCATTCAGCGCCGCGCCGAACACAACCTCTTTGGTTATCAGCGTGATACCGGCCAGTTACTGGATGTGATCGCCGTCCGTATGCGCGAGCGGCATGGTATCCCCGCCGAACCTGGACATATTTTGCTGACGTCTAATCTGGTTTCCGCTCTTGGCGTATGCGCCCATATCGCCGGAAAACCGGGCACCGGTATTCTCGTCACCACGCCGATTTACCCGCCATTTTTCAGTTCCATAAAACTGCATGATCAACTGCTGGTCAATGCGCCGATGGTTTCATCTGTTGAAAATGGCGTGCTGCGCTATGAGATGGATTTTGATGCCATTGAAGCGGCTGTTACGCCGGAAACCCGCATGTGGATGTTCTGCAACCCGCATAATCCTGTCGGGCGTTCCTTCACTCGCGCTGAACTGGAACGTGTGGCTGAAATCGTGCTCAAGCATGACCTGATCATCGTCTCGGATGAAATTCATGCTGATCTGCGCTATGCCGGTCAATCTCACATCTCGGTTGCCAGCCTCAGCCCCGAAGTTGCCGCGCACACCATTACGTTGAACTCGCCTAGCAAAACCTTCAATATTCCCGGTCTGGGGCTGGGTTTTGCCGTAATCACCGACGAATCTTTGCGTAAGCGGTTTCAGGAAACAGCGTGGAATACCGGCCTTGGCGCGAACAACTTCAGCATCGTCGGGGCGACTGCTGCCTATATCGGTGGTCAGCCTTATCTGGATGAAATTCTGCCGTATTTGCAGGAGAATCGTGATCTGATCAGCGATTATCTAAGCGAACATCTGCCGGAAATCGCCTACACCATGCCCGAAGCGACCTACCTCATGTGGCTGGACTGCCGCGCACTGAACTTACCGGAGTCACCGTTCAGCTTTTTCCTGCACAAAGCCAGAGTGGCGCTGAACGACGGCGCGCACTTCGGTGACGGGGCGGAAGGTTTCGTGCGCCTGAATTACGGCTGTACCCGTGAAACGTTACTGGCGGCGCTTGATCGTATGCGTGACGCCATCCGCGCCGAACGATCTGCCGCTAGCTAACCCGGCTGTGGCTAGAAATTTTGAGCAGCAAACGTCGCCTTTTAGTCCCACACCCTGCTCATCAGGGCAGGGTGTGGGGTGTTTCTATAACAGCCCCGCGTCCTGTTCGGCCTGTGTCAGCGATTTTTCGAAAATCTCCAGCCCTGCCTGCACCGTTTCCCGTTCAATCATCAGCGGCGGGCAGAAACGCAGCGTATTGAACCCGGCGCCTAGCACCAGTAAACCGTTTTCCAGCGCCCGGTTCTCAACATTGTTACGCACATCCTGAGCCGGTGTTTTCGCTTCATCCAGCACCAGTTCCGCGCCAATCATCAGCCCGATACCGTCAACACGCCCGTATTTGAGCGATGGATGATGTGACTGCATCTCTTCTAGCGCCTCGCGGATAAACGCGCCCTGTTCCAGCGCATTCGCCATATATTCAGATTCGACCAGTTCCAGCGTTGCCAGCGCCGCCGCGCACGACACCGGGTTTCCGCCAAACGTTGTGCCATGTGAACCCGGCGGCCAACTCATGATCTCTTTGCGCGAGATGAATGCGCCCAACGGCATCCCGCTGGCAATCCCTTTGGCGCTGGTGATAATGTCCGGCTGAACGTCAAAATTCTCAATCGCCCACCATTTGCCCGTCCGACCAATGCCCGCTTGCACCTCGTCGGAAATCAGTAGTATCCCGTGCTTGTCGCAAATATCGCGTAACTGCCGCACAAAGCGCGCATCGGGCACGACGTAGCCGCCCTCACCCTGAATCGGCTCAAGGATAATCGCAGCCACGCTTTCCGGCGGCACCAACCGCTTAAACAGCACTTCTTCAATGTAATCGGCACACATGCAGTGGGCCTCGCAGGTTGCCTGCGCGTGTCCGTGCATACAGCGATACGGGTTGTTGTAGGGAACGTGATACACGCCCGGTACAAACGGCGCGAAGCCGTCTTTTTGTACCACTTTGCTGCCGTTCAACGAGAGCGCGCCCAGGGTAAGGCCGTGGAAGCCGTGCTCGAGGTA
>CAZBPB010000057.1:6497-13473 GCA_964493565.1 uncultured Pleurocapsa sp.
GCCCATCGTGCGCCCATGAAATGCGCCGAAAAAGGCGATGATGTTCTGCCGCTTCGTGTACCACCGCGCCAGCTTAATTGCGCCTTCTACTGCTTCCGCGCCGCTGTTGGTCAGGAATACGCGTGCCGGATCGCCGCCAAACGGCGCGATCTCTGAAAGCCGTTCCGCTACCCGCACCTGCACCTCATAGTAATAGTCGGTTCCGGCAATATGCAGGAATTTTTGCGCCTGCTCAACCACCGCCGCCACGACTTTCGGGTGGCAGTGTCCGGTTGAATTTACGGCAATGCCAGCGGCGAAGTCAATGTATTCGTTGCCGTCAACATCCCATACTTTTGCCCCCGCGCCGCGCGCCATCACAAACGGGTAACGTGGCACAATCGAACCGGACATTACATCGTCATCGCGGGCGATAACGTGCTGCCCATTCGGGCCGGGACGAACAGAGGTATTGACGACCATGATGGAAACTCCGGGGTTTTACCGTGAATGTTGGATACTACAAGTCAGGTTGATCTAACCTGATCTACCGCCCATTATAGAGGAGGGTATCAAAACGGGGCAATTGCGTGGTATGTCTTGCACAACCGGACGGTGGCATTAACAACGCCTCGCTGTGATTATGTCTTGCTCAAAATCTCATCTCGATACCATGCCCACGTTCGCGCCAGCCCTTCTTCAATGTTGATCTTGGGCTTAAAGCCGAGCATTTCCAGCGCCCGCGAATTATCGCAGTAAGTGATCGGCATTTCAGTAGCCGGCATCGGTACTGTTTCTACGTGTGCCGTCTTGCCGGTCAGTTTCTCGTAAATGTGGATGAAATCCAGCAGCGAAATCGGGAACCCACAGCCTAGATTCAGGATTTCAAACCCTAACGGTCTGTTTAGCGCATTGACGATCCCATCCAGAATATCGTCAATGTATGTCCAATCGCGTTTCAGTTCGCCACCGCCGAACGCCTTTATCGGCTGGCCGTTTACGATTGCGTCAAGCGTGCGTACTGGCATCATATCCGGACGGCCATGTGGCCCGTATACATTGAAGAAGCGCAGTACGGTTACATTCAGTCCGTGTAGGTGATGATAGCTGTGGGCAAAAAGTTCCGCCGCGCGTTTGCTGGCAGGGTACGGCGCTAATGGTCGAACTGCCGGATCAGTTTCCACAAATGGCAGTTGCGCGGTTTCGCCGTAAACATTTGAGGTTGATCCCTGTACCACCATCTCAACCTGATGGCGGCGCGCAGCTTCCAGCACATTTGCCCCGCCAACCACATTGACCGAGGCATACAGCGGCGCCCGTTCGGCTGAATAGCGCACGCCAGACATCGCCGCCAGATGCGCCACCCGATTGATGGCGTGGCCTTGAAAGGCTTGCTCCAGTTGATCTAGGTTGCAAATATCGCCTTCGATCAACGTGAAATCATGGGGAGAACGGGCAGTCTTGCGAATGGCGGTAATGTTTCCCCGTTTTACCGCAGGGTCATAATACGGGTCAAAATTATCTATTCCAACGACGGTTTCACCGGCTTCCAGCAAACGTATCGCTAATCTGCTGCCGATGAATCCTGCTGCGCCTGTGATCAGTACGGTCATAAATCCGGCATATCTGGCGGGGCATTCTGGCTTTCGATCAGCCGTCTCGCCTCATCCATAGTATTCACGATGCGGTAGTATTTACTCGCATTAGGATACAGTTGAATGAAGGCAGTGACCAGTGTTTGCGCGAATGCATTGTTGACCACTAGAATGATCAGCCCTAGGTGCGGGACGGTATCCGGCATCTCGGCGGCGATATGCAGTTTAGATAGCGCGTCAAGCGGGGGCGGCTGCATGTTCGCTAGTTCAAAAATGATGTCGAAGGGAATCGCCTCATCTCGCGGATAGCGAAATGCTTCGTTCAGCGTGGCGTAGAACGGATCTGATCCTACCGCGTCGCTAAGATGAAGGATGAACAGGTCGCGGTTTCCGTGTTCATAATGGATCTTATATGACAATGTAGTATTGCTTTCTAAACTGATAGCGTTGTTTTCTCAATTGTATCTTAATTCTAACGTTTCACATGACTGCTGTTCGTCAAAAATTTCCTAATTTTCCTTTACGTTTCTCGCAGACTACCAACTCTGGTCATGCCTTGACGCAGGTTGTAGACTAGTGAACTGAATTTTGCGTTACGGGTCACACTCTTCCCTATGGAACGGATTACTGCTGCAAATAACCTCGTTATTGAATATGAGCCGGAACGCTGGCGGTTGCTGCAAAATGGCGGTGGCGCCGAGCGTGTTCTGGTTGAAACTGCGCCGGATTCTTCGCTTCGCTACCCCGCGAGTTTCGGCGTTATGCGCCGCCTACCAGAAAACGGCACGCTCGATCCTGCCGGTGTAGAACGCGTGGTACTGGGCTGGTCAGCAAAAGTTCAGACCTGGCATCTTGGTTTAATGTTGGATCCTTCTCTGGCACAAAAGCGCGGCAGCCGTTGGTGCGCCTTAGCTGCATGGAACGAACCTGAACCTGATGGCGCGGCGCAGGCCAGCAAACAGCTCGCTAGCCAGATACAACGACCATTTTTGCTTGTTCCCCCAAAATTAGAACCTGTGGCGGTCAATGGCGCGGCTGTTACAACAGCCATTCCTACCGTTCAAGTGCCCTCGCCACAGCCCGTCACGGCTCAACCTGTTGAAACGCTGCCCCCACCGACATTACCCGCGCTTCCATACCAGCTTGACGATTGGCGCTTGGATCGCGCTGAAGACGGACGCCTGATCTTCACGCTGCCGGGATTGATGCGCCGCCGTGTGTTGAAGGCGCTGTGGTATTTACTCTGGGTGGTGGTATTCACCATTTTATCAGTGACCAGCCTGACCACCGGCATTGCGCCGCCGCAGCCCACCTTCTTACCCTATGTTGGTATCGCCGGTGCGGTGTTCTTGCTGGCGCTCGCAGCGGTGACGATCTTGCAAGCTCGCGCCACCATTACCCGCGTTGAAGTGGATGGTCTTTCCGCGGTAATTACAGGTTTTAAGGGAAATGGTCAGGTATGGCAGTACCACCGCGACGAAATTGAAGGTATATATGCGTCGCTGGTGATGGGCAAGGTGAACCGCCGCCAGCAAAACCGCCGTATCGAGTATGGTGAACTTAATTTACTGCTGCGTTCAGGCGAATTTGTGCCTGTGATCTCTGGCGTGGATCTTGACGACAAGATTGATGCCGCGTTCACCGAAGACGAAGAGGTTGCCCTCCTGAATGCTGATGAGGTTGCTCCATTAACGATTTACACCACCCGGAATAAGGTTCAGGCGGCGGCGTTGAGTGTTGCGGAAACGTTAAATATTAACGCAGCGAATGACCGCCGCGTTCGTTAACGTCACTGCAGGATGCTTTCAAATACGCGCATATTGATGAGGTCATGATGAAACTTTTGACGTTTACTGTAAACGGACGCACGCGTATCGGCGAACTCGTCGGTGATACCGTTTATGCGCTGGCGTGGCAAGATAACATGCGCCAGATGATCCGCAGGGGTATCACTGCCAACCGCGCTTATGAGCGCTTTCCTCTGGATACCGTTAAAGTCGAAGCGCCGCTGATTCCGGGAAAAATCATTTGTATCGGCCTAAATTATGCTGACCACGCGAAAGAAACCGGCGCTGAACTTCCCAAAGCCCCGGTCATTTTCGCAAAGTTTCCCAGCGCGATCATTGCGCAGGGAGAGACCATTACGTGGAAGAGCGATGTTACTTCAAAAGTGGACTGGGAAGCCGAACTGGTAGTGGTCATCGGCAAGAAGGCTAAGGACGTGAGCGAAGAAGATGCGCTGGATCACGTCTTTGGTTACACCGTTGGCAACGATGTTAGCGCCCGTGATCTCCAAAAGACGGTTGATGTGCAGTGGACTCGTGGTAAAAGCCTTGATACCTTCTGTCCGTTGGGGCCAGTCATCGTCACCCGCGATGAAATTGAAGACCCGCAGGCATTGAAGGTCACTTGCAAGGTCAATGACCACGTGATGCAAGATGGCAGCACATCAGACATGATTTTTAATGTGAAGCAGCTTGTTTCCTACTGCTCGCAAATGTTCACCCTCCATCCCGGCGACCTGATTATGACCGGCACACCCGCCGGCGTCGGCGCAGGGCGCAAGCCAGCGCGTTACCTGAAAGCTGGCGATACCGTCACCGTCACCATTGAGGGTATCGGTGAGCTTAGCAATCAGTGTGCGGTGATCGAGAAGTAAAGCCGCCTCGTTCGCTGCGCCGCCGGGTATTATTCGTGCTTGGCGGCACAGCGTTTATTTCTGCGTGTATCATTGCCAGCTTACCTGTGCTGGCAGGGGTCTTTCAGATCGTTGCCGTCAGCTATCCCGCATGCCCCCCGCTGCCAGATTTCCCGGCGATCTCTCCAACCGTTCAAACCCTGTCTTTCCCCTCAGCAGAATTTCAACGCGAAACACCAGCCATACTCATCAGCGGTCTTGAGCCGCGCAAAAATGCGGTGGTGATCGCGCTGCCCAACGCTATCTCGGCTGAGCTTGAGGGATACCTACGCGGCGGCTATGATGTGCTGGCATATACCCATCGCGCCTGTCTGGGAAGCGTACCTTCATCGCTCGGCTACCGCGAAGCAGAACAGGTTGGAGATGCAGTTGCTTATCTGGAGGGGCGCGGTTTTGAACGTTCACAGATGGTACTACATGGCTTTTCGGCGGCGGGCGCGGCAGCGATCATGGCAGCGGCGCAGTTCGCGAACCTTGCCGCAGTCGTTTCCGAAGGTGGATACCATCAATTTCCTGAGCGCGTTCATCTCGATGCGCTTCAGCTAGGCGGTGCTGCTGCGCCTTTTGAGGCCGGTACTCATCTTGCCTACCGCCTGTTAACCGGCCTTGATATGAATGTGCTCGACCCGATGGCTGCGCTGAGTCAAGACTCTTTCCCGCCATTACTGCTCATCTATGGCACACGAGAACCCGGGCTGGAAGCGGCCCGTTGGATGCAGGCGTCAGGCGAAAATGTTACTTTGTGGGAAGTTGAAGGCGCAGGACACGGTAATTACGCGCACATTGCGCCTGATGCCTATGCTAACCGTGTGATCTCGTTTCTGGATCAGGTGATGCAGTAGGGCATAATCTCGCATCTCAAGTTGCCGAAATAGCGCCGTAAAGCCCCTAGCTTTAGCTACGGGGATATAAGGCATCCTCGTTGCATTATATAGCGACATGCTGTATAATTCCTTTCATGCCTAGCGAACGAACTTTTAAGAGTAACCACAACGTTGTGTATTCGTGCAAATACCATGTGGTGTTTTGCCCGAAATACCGACGCGCTGTATTGACGAACGACATAGCGGAACGTCTCAAGACGTTGATCCATGAAACGGCAAGCGCACTCAACTGCGAAATTCTGGAACTAGAGGTGATGCCTGACCACGTACACATACTTTGCGAGGTTGATCCGCAGTTTGGTATCCACACTTTTGTTAAGCGGGTAAAAGGGCGAACGTCACGGGTATTGCGCCAAGAATATGAGATGCTGCGAACCCGACTGCCTACCCTTTGGACGCACTCGTACTTTGTTTCAACCGTAGGTGGCGCACCGTTAGCCATGATCAAGCAGTACATTGAGAACCAGAAACACGTATGACCACGCAGCGCGGCTTTGTCTATTGTCTGTACCCAACACCAGCACAGGAACGACAAATGTTCCAAGTGCTGAATACCTGCCGTCACTGGTACAATATGTGCCTTGAGGAACGCAAGTGGGCATACAAGTTGGAAGGACGCGGCGTCACCAAGTCGCAGCAGGAAAAGACTGCGATCTGCTATCGCGCTGGCTTTCCAAAAGCACAGATCGTATTCAGTCAAACCATGCAGTCGGTCTGTGATGATGTAGACAAAGCGTTTCAAGCGTTTTTTCGGCGGGTGAAAGCAGGCGAGAAGTCTGGATACCCGCGTTTTAAGAGTAGAAACCGCTTTAACTCTTTCGTTTTTAAGCAGTTTGGTGTTGGCGCTCGTCTGGACGGACGACGACTCAAGTTGTACGGTATTGGTCGAGTACGTGTACGCTGGCATAGACCGATAGAAGGCAGGATCAAGACCGTCCGCATAGTTCACCGCGCCGGAAAGTGGTACGCCGCTTTTAGCTGCGAAATTCCAGAAACATTGCCACTCCTCAAAACGAACTGCGCTGTCGGCATAGACGTAGGTATTGCCTCCCTGATCACTACCAGCGATGGCGAAAAGGTCGCTCATCCTGCCTACTACCGCCAAGCACAATCTGAATTGCGCCGCAGACAGCGTAAACTCGCTCGTGCCAAACGTGGATCGAACAACCGCAAAAAGGCGTTGCGCTGGGTACAGGCGCAGCACGAGCATATCGCTAACCAACGCAAGGACTATCTGCACAAACTGTCTACCCAACTGGTACAAAACAACGACAGGATCGCGCTTGAGGACTTGCGCGTTCGTAATATGGTGCGTAACCGCCACCTGAGCAAAAGCATACTGGATAGCGGTTGGTCTGTGTTTCGCCAACTTCTCACGTACAAGGCTGAAAGCGCCGGGCGTGAGATCGCGTTCGTAGACCCTGCCTATACCTCTAAAAGCTGCTCGAATTGCGGTGCTTTGTTCCAAAACTTCACCCTCTCCGTGCGGTGGGTTGAGTGCGCTTGCGGTCTTTCGCTCGATAGAGATCACAACGCTGCCATAAACGTTTTAAGTCGAGCCGGATGGGACACATCCGTGCCGGATAACGTAGTACCGCTGCCAACACTCGCAGAGTCGCGGCAAGTACATGCGTCCGTCAGAAGCCCCCGCCTTTAGGCGTGGGGAGTGTCACGATAGGAGATAGCCTGTATCTTCAGTCTATGCGCGCTGCTCTAATTTTTTATCGGCTGCGGTCTGATCGGCGGTATCTATAGCTGACCGCTAGAGGACGACTTCGTGAATCGGTCTCAACGTTCTTTTTTCGGCTGGCTGGGTATCA
>CAZBPB010000058.1:0-1066 GCA_964493565.1 uncultured Pleurocapsa sp.
TGATTCACGTTATCAAACACCCGAATCACCTGCCCATCAACATCGAATGCATGCGGAATCCAGATGTTGCCCGAAAGCACCATACGCCCTACGGTTTCCGCAACTGTGGTCTTCCCATTTCCCGGTGGGCCATAGAGAAAAATTGAAAGGCCGCTGTTTACAGCGGGGCCAATACGCCCCAACATCTCGTCGGAAATAACCAGATGGCGCATCACGCCGCGCAGTTCATCTTCGTGAACAATCAGCCGCTCGCGATTCTGCTCACGCATGGCGTTTACATACTGCTGCAAGGTAACGGGCGCAGGCCCCGCATATTGTGAGCGTTCCAAAGCCTCACGCGCTTTGTTTACGCCCGCGTTAGAAATCAGGTATTGAAACCCGGCTTCACCCACCCCGCCAGTACCACGCACTTCAACATATTTTTCGCGCTTGAGGTGTTCCATAACCGAGTCAAGCACACCGGTATACGGCAGTTTGACGATATCGGCAATGGCATGGCCAGCCATGTAGCCGCCAAAATAAAGCACTTTCAAAACAAGATCGGCAACATTGAGGATGTTCAACCCGGTATCTTCTAGCCGTGAAAGCGGCTGTGGATACCATGCACTACCCATCAAGTCGCCGGTTTGCCCGCGCGAGGGATTAATGCTCTTAAGGGGCTGTCGCGATATATTCGTCAGCGGACGGTCGGACATAGAATTTTTGCTCCAACACTTGCATAGACGTGCAATACGACCGAATTAGGACAGAAATACGCTTGACCTGTAAGGAATAAGGACACACAGGCGCAGCTTATCACTAAGGCGATTATAAGGGGTAAATGATTGTGAAAATAATGAACAAACTTTAGAAAATCACAATTTATGATCTTGAGGATTCAGGGCTGGCGCGTTACAGTTGGATCACTTTCGCAAGATGAGTTCCTAAGTAGAATCGCACTTTAAGATGATTGACCAGATTCACTGGCTTGGTAACAGCAGTTTTTTGATAGCGACCACGCCGGTTATCTATATCAACCCCTGGAGGATTGCCAATCCCCCCCTACCTGCCGATGTCATTCTGATCC
>CAZBPB010000058.1:1076-8939 GCA_964493565.1 uncultured Pleurocapsa sp.
ACACGAACATTTTTCACTACCTGATATTGCAAAGCTGCGCACGCCTTCCACGCGCATCATAGCCACAGAGCAAGTTGCCAGGGAGATTCCAGGGGCTGAAGTGCTGCGCCCATTCCAAACTATTTCACTGGGGCGCGCCAGTGTCAAAGGCGTACCGGCAGTAGAGCCAACACGCATTCAGACAGCGTCTGATGATGATGGGCTGGGGTTTGTGATTTCAGTCAATTTTTACGATATCTATTATGCTGGCGATACAGACTGCATCCCGACTATGGAAGCCCTGCACCCCGACATTGTTATCCTTCCTGTAGATGGCGCCGGCACTATGACAGCGCATGCTGCCGCCGACGCGGTGAAACGCCTGCGTCCACGTTGGGCAATTCCCTGCAAGTGGAATTCTGCCAGCCGGGTGAATGCAACGCTATTTCAACAGGAAGCCAGCACAACTTCTGAAGTTGTGTTGATGCAACCTGCAACCTGAAAAAACTGCTGAACCACAAGGACACACATGCTCATTTGCCCCGGTTACAGAATACGTAGGGCAAGTTTCGTTCGGGTAATCCTTCAAGCACGTTTAGTCTGGAAGAAAAGCTTCTCTAAAGGCGCTTTCAAAAGCAGCGCAGTAAACAAAAAGACGGGATTGCTCCCGTCTTTTATGATGTCGTGATTATGCCGCGCCTTTGAGTTTTTTCTCAGGGCCGGGCCATTCCAGAGGCGTATCGTCACGTCCGAAGAGTCTTGGTGGCTGCGCGCCATTGATCACATCCGCATCTACCACAACTTTGACCAGATCTCGCCGTCCGGGAGCTTCAAACATCACGTCCAACAGCCGGCTTTCGATAATCGAACGCAAGCCGCGCGCGCCAGTTCCCCGCTTCATCGCAATATCTGCGGCTGCACCCAACGCCGAATCGTCAAATTCCAGTTCAAGACTATCCAAAGCGAGAAGCTGTTGATACTGTTTGACCAGCGCATTTTTTGGCTCAACCAGAATACGGATCAATGCTTCACGGTCTAGCGGGTCAATAGTGACCAGTACCGGAAGCCGTCCAACAAATTCAGGGATCATGCCAAACTGGATCAGGTCTTCAGGGCTGATCTGGCGAAGCAATGCCGCCTTGTCGTCTGAACTACGTTGATTGCTGGATTGGAAGCCAATAGTTCCCTGCCCGCCAATGCGTTTGATGATATCCTCATCAATGCCGGCAAAAGTACCGCCGCAAATAAAGAGGATGTTGGACGTATTGACCTGCAAAAATTCCTGATGCGGGTGCTTACGACCACCCTGCGGCGGCACGTTCGCAACTGTCCCTTCGATGATTTTGAGTAATGCCTGCTGTACGCCTTCGCCAGAAACATCACGGGTGATCGAGGGATTATCTGCCGACTTGCGCGCAATCTTGTCTATCTCGTCAATGTAGACAATGCCCCGTTCAGCGCGAGCAATATCGCCATCTGCCGCCTGAACCAGCCGCAGCAAGATATTCTCAACATCTTCACCTACATAGCCTGCTTCGGTCAGCGAAGTAGCGTCGGCTATGCAGAACGGCACATCCAAAATTCGCGCCAGCGTTTGAGCGAGCAAAGTTTTGCCGCTGCCCGTGGGGCCAACGAGTAAGATGTTGCTCTTTTCAAGCTCCACGCCGTTAGCAATACCGCCGTTGCGAATGCGTTTGTAGTGGTTGTAGACAGCGACGCTCAATACCCGCTTGCCGTGATCCTGCCCGACCACATATTCGCTCAAACGCGCCATCAATTCACGCGGTGACGGAAGCGTTTCAAGCTCGAAATCAGGCGATTCTTCGCGGGTAGTGATGTTTTCTTCAAACAAAATTCGCTGGCAAAGCTCAACGCAGTTGTCACAGATGAAAACGCCATCCGGGCCAGCAATGAGGCGTTCAACTTCATCATGGCTGCGCCGACAGAAAGAGCACCGCTGGGTGCCGGCAGTATAGGTCACGCATTACCTCCGTTATCGCGGGGACGTAGAACGTCCCCTTTTTCTTATTTTATAGGAAATGGCGAAATTTAGCGTGCCTTTTCCTTAACACCATTCGCCGGGTTGGTACCCTGCTTGGCACCTTCCAGCACAGCGTCAATCAGGCCGTAGTCAACCGCCTGCTGGGCGCTGAAGTACACGTCGCGGTCGGTATCGCGCTCAATCACTTCACGATCACGTCCGGTATGCTTCACGAAAACTTCAATCAAGCGATCTTTGAGGCGCATGATTTCATTCGCCTGAATCACAATGTCTGATGCCTGCCCCTGTGCGCCACCCAACGGCTGGTGCATGTGAATAGTGGCGTTAGGCAGCGAATAGCGCTGTCCCTTTTCACCGGCAGTGAGAAGCACCGTACCAAAGCTAGCGGTCAAGCCAACAGCAGTAGTGCTAACCGGGGCGCTGATCTGCTGCATGGTGTCATAAATAGCCATGCCCGCATAAATGACGCCGCCGGGAGAATTGATAAACATCTGAATCTGACGATCCGGGTCTTCGCGCTGCAGAAACAACAACTGCGCAACGACCAGATTAGCGATTTGATCATTGACGGGCGTGCCGAGGATGACGATGCGTTCCTTCAGCAACAGAGAGTAGATATCATAGGCACGCTCGCCACGGCTACCCGATTCAATGACCATTGGGATCAAACTGGTTGGCAGATTGTTCAACATATTGTCGTTCGGCATCAGCATCTTCGGCTGCTTCAACAGGTTCAGCCGCTTTAGTCAATTCTGGTGCCGTACCTTTTGCAATTTCGGCAATTCGCTCCGTCGTTTTACGCCGGAGTAGTTCATCCAGTAAATTGGCGCGCATGTTCGCATCGTTGAAGAGTTCACGCATAGCGGCACGCTGCTCTTCACTAACAGGTTCCAGCATAACATTGATTTCAGCGTCCAGCTCTTCAGGCGTGGCGTCAATATTTTCGGCCACCATGATTTCACGCATCACAAGACCGCGACGCACCCGCTGCTCGGCGGCGGGACGATACTCGTTGTACATATCCTGCTCGGATCTACGCATCACGGTCAAATAGTCCTTCAGCGTAAAGCCCTGCTGCCGCAACTGCATATCAAATTGGTTCAGCATTTCCTCAACTTCATCCGCCAAAATTGCTTCCGGATATTTGATGGTGGCACCAGCTACCATTTCATCCAAAACGCGGCGGGAGTAATCGTTGGTGGCGCGGTCTGCCGCACTCCGTTCCAGATTTTCACGGACGCGCATACGTAGTTCCAGCAAGGTGAGCGGCTTTTCTTCATCCTGAGTAATGCGCGCTGCAAGCTCATCATTCAACGCGGGCAAGGTAATATTTTCGATTTTCTTCACGGCAACACTGAAGTGCGCTTGTTTACCAGCCAGATCATCGTATTCTTCCGTATCATCGGGAACAGCGAGATCAAATTCACGAAGATCACCAACCTGCGCGCCGGCAAGGGCTTCACTGAAACCGGGAAGAGGCTCGTGTTCAGCGTCCAGAATGATTGGCGCGTCATGTTCATGGATGAAGGCATTGTCAGCGCCGTGATCATGATCATGATCATGGTCGTGTTCATGATCATGTTCTTCTTCAGTTTCGCCTTCTTCTTCTGTATGTTCCTCGATCACATTGCTGTGAATATCAACCGTGACGCGATCTCCCGCCTGCACAGGACGGGCGCTGTCTTCGGCGAGTGCGTTCTGCTCTTGCAGCCCTTTCAATGTACGATCAACATCGGCATCAGAAACTTCTGCGGGTATCCATTCCAGACGCACGTCGCGATAGCCGCCGAGTTCTACGACAGGCTGCAACGGCACCTGAAAAATCATGGTCGGGGCAGGATCGGTTTTACCTTCTAAAAACACTCCCGGCCCGTACGGCTGCAAGCCGGAGTCAACCAGCGCATCGCGGTAAATTTCATTGCTTAAAAGCTCGAAAGCATCGTTAACGATGGCATCTTCCCCGAAATAGCGCACCATAATCGAATATGGGGCTTTGCCTTTACGGAAGCCCGGAATATTCACTTTGCCGGAAATCTGGCGTGCAGCTTTCTGTTTCGCTTGTTCAAGCCGACCAGACTCAATCTCCACCGTCATTCGGGCAGTATGGTCTGCAAGTTGTTCAGTCTGAATATTCAAGAGGTTACCCTGAGCGTGATAGTGTCAAATTAGCGTCCTATTATAAAGGTCGCTTTACTATATGACGAGATGCGTTTGAATTATGTAAGTGAAGAACTAGAAATTTGATTAGGATTTGAGCTAGCAACTGGCTTCTTGACATTGTTAAAATGCCAACCTACTATCAATTATCAATAATTTCTTTAGTTATGATGGATTTTTATAGATGGCTGAACCAGATAAGCCCAAATCGCTATCCCCTACCGCGAACCGCCGTCACTTATATAGCAAAACTAAGGTAGCCTCTCTTGTCGATCAGGTTTACAACCACCTGAGGATTGCCATTATTGACGGCGAGATCCCACAAGGGCAGAAGCTGGTAGAGCTTGAACTAGCTGTTGAACTGGGAACCAGTCAAGGCCCCATCCGCGAGGCGTTGCAACGACTGGAGAATGACGGACTGGTGGAACGCCGCGCCAGAAGCTCAACCTTTGTCACCAGAGTTTTACACGATGAAATGTATGAGCTTTTTTATATTCGCAGCGTGATCGAAGGCTTTGCGATCAGCCATACAGTACAAACAATCACGTCGGAACAGTGCGATGAACTTGAAGTGCTGGTTCAGAAAATGGCCGCTGCTGGAGAGCATCTCGATATAAGCACACTCGCCGAACATGACATGACCTTTCACAGACTGATCTGCGAATGGTCTGGAATCCCGGCTTTGCTAAGGGCATGGTCGCCATTATCCAGCCAGATACAGCGCTTCGTCGTACAGTCTCACCCTGAGCGTTATCCTGATTTGAGCGAAGTTGGCACCCGCCACCAGCCCATTGTAGAACTATTACGCCGGCGCGATTCTGCCAGCGCGCAAGAGGTGATACGCAAGCATATCATGTTGATATGGGAAACACCCCTCGACTAGATAGTTCTGAAAATGACACTAAACCTTTCTTTGAAATGTCCAGCGTCATGACTTCGTAAGCTGGTGGGCTGCCGTGATCTGAATGCCGCCACGCCGTCGCTGCTGCAAGATAACCTTACAGGCATGGGGGGTACACGCGGCAAATAAATCCGCGCAGATCTTCACGGCTAAATCTTCACAAAAACTACGTTGATCGCGATAGGTTTCCAGATATAACTTAAGCGTTTTGGTCTCGATACCGATGCCATCGGCCTCTATCTCAATCGTCACTTCATAGAAATCTGGCTGCCCGGTTATCGGACAATTCGAGATGAGTTGATCGCTATGGTAACGGATTGACTGGCATCGGGTTGGGATCGGGTCAAGCCGCTCAAATTGCGTAACCGGCTTGCCTAGCGCAGAATATTGTTGGGTCATGGTGTCCTCAGCTACGATTATCGGCGGTGAGTAAATTCTCATGTGCCGTGTATTTGCCAGAAAAGGTATTTTATGCCAAAGAAATTCTATGTTGCCGGGCCACTCTTTAACACCCACGAACGTATGTACCTTGAGCAGATTGCTAGCGCGCTGGAGCACATGGGGCATGAGACGTTTTTGCCTCATCGCGACGCAGGCATAATTGGCGATTTAACGGACATAGAAGAACGAAAACGTATATTTCACGGCGATATGCGAGCACTTGAAAGCTGCGATATCGTCGTGGCGTTACTGACCGGAGCCGATCACGACTCTGGTACCTGCGGCGAACTGGGCTACGCCTATGCTAAGGGTAAGCCGTGCATCGGCATTAGCGATGACGTGCGCCGCGTTAACAACCTGATCTGGGGGCTGTGTGATGAAGGAAAAGCGATCACCCACAGCATAGATGAGCTAACAGAATATTTGCGGCGATTTTGAAAGGGTGGCTGTCACTAAACAGCCATCTTTCTAAACACGCCCGCACACAGGGCACCACCAAATCTATGTGGATGAATGCGCCTGATAGGTGGCGACAATGCGATCCATCTCATCATTGGCATCGTTATTCACGACGCGACGGGATTCGTCTTCATCGAACCATGCTAAGGTTCGCCGAATACCTTCGCGAAATGGGATAACCGCCTGATATTCGGGCACAAACGATTTGATTTTTGTGTTATCGAAAATAACAGACCATGCCTTATCACCAATCAATCCGGCGCCGATATCCGGCGAAATCTGATTGATGAAATCGGACGAAATATGAACGATATTCGCCTCAACACCAAGCGTGCCCGCGATGGTCTGGTAAATCTGATTCCAATTCAAGACTTCGTCGGACGTAATCTGGAAGGCATGACCCACGGCCTGAGGATTTCCGACCAATCCTAAAAACCCTCTGGCAAAATCTTCAGAATGCGTGAGCACCCAGAGGGATGAGCCATCACCATGCACAATCACGGGCTTGCCTCTCTTCATCCTATCAGCCAGCGTATATGGCCCTGCGCCGCTAACAGCGACTGGCAGGTTTTGATCATAGGTGTGAGACGGGCGGACAATGGTGATTGGAAAGCCTTCCTGACGGTATGCCTGCATGAGCCGTTCTTCACAGGCGATTTTGTTGCGCGAATACTGCCAGTACGGATTATGAAGCGGCGTGGACTCGGTGATGATGTGACTGGTCGGCGGTTTTTGATAGGCCGAGGCCGAGCTTATGAAAATGAACTGTTTGACCCTGCCACGAAACAGATTTAGATCGCGATCGATATCATCAGGTGTATAGGCGATCCAGTCAACCACAACATCAAAGCGGTGATTTTCCAGCACGGCGTACAGGCTTTGAGGATCTTGAATATCGGCAACTAGCGTCTGAACGCCACTGACACCGCTACTACGCTTGCCGCGATTAAGGTGATAAAGCTCGAGACCGCGAGACACGGCTAAACGTGTGACCGCAGTGCTGATGATGCCAGTACCCCCCACAAAAAGAACCTTCATGATGCGCCTACCCTTTCAATCGCAATTTCTGAAGCCACAAGAACTTCGAATGATTTTGACAGCTTATCCAGCGATGAGCATTCGACATTTCCTAGAATTGCGTCGGGAATATCGTAATTACCCAACTGCAATTCTCAAAATAGCACTTATTTTCTAGTTTGTGGCATACATTTGTTTGATCATTTGCTTGAACATTTGATCAAACATTTGTTTAGGGTTGGGGTTTGATAAATTGAAGGATTCTGAGCGTGTTGTGAGCAAGAATGCAAGGAAAACTGATCTAGTGGGGAAGGAGGGACTCGAACCCTCACCTCTTACGAGACATGATCCTAAGTCATGCGCGTCTGCCAATTCCGCCACTCCCCCGGCTCACACGCATTATAAATGAGCGGCTAAGGCATCTCAAGACCCGACGCTATATCACTTTTACGGGCAGAATATGATTAACCACGCAACATCGCATAACGAGGCAAGGGAACCGGTTACTTAAAATCAATCTGCGGCATCATGGGAACATCGTCGGGGGCATCGCTCACCTGTTCGAGAATAGCCTCAATCATGAACTGGGCAAACTGAAACAAGCCTTGAAGCTGCGCAATGCGTTCCAGATAAAGATCTGCCAATTCACGCTGATCTTCAGGGAGTTCGTCCATAGCAAGATTTAGTTTACGGGCGTTGGCATCCATAACGTGCAATGCCCGCTCAACATCACGCATTTCACGCCCTTTAAGGATATTGGTGATGATGCGCCAGAAGTTGCCTTCAGCCTCGTAATATTTACGCCTGCCAGTTCCACCGCGAACCCACACTTCACGCACCATACCGAGATTTTCAAGCGTGCGCATGGTCATACTGGCGTTGGCTTTGGAAATATCCAGCAGTTCAA
>CAZBPB010000058.1:8999-13431 GCA_964493565.1 uncultured Pleurocapsa sp.
GAGGCACAGGGGTTTCGCGCTTAGCAACAACGCGCCGTAGATTTGCCCGGCAACTTTACTGAATCCAAAATAATCAGCAAGCTGACCTAATCCATCCAACATACTGTCGTGTACGGCTCGTAAGCGCGCATCGGCTTCATCATGCCCGACAGAGTGAGCTACCATGCCGCCGCTCCCATCAGCTAACGTTCAACATATTCAAAATATTCTGTAATTCTAGTCTTTTCCGGCAGTGAACACAACTGTTTCAGGTAAAGGGCTACTCATACCTTAGCGCATCAATCGGATCAAGCGCCGCAGCGCGGTTTGCAGGATAGATGCCGAAGAACACGCCTACCGCTAACGAAATAAGCGTCGCCACCAGAACGCTGGAAAACTGCACGGTGACTGATAAATCGGGTAAAGCAGCCGATATCGCCAGAGCGCCTAAGACCGAAATAGTGATACCAACACCGCCGCCTACCAGTGAGAGGGTTGTGGCTTCGGTCAGAAATTGAAGCAGAATATCGCGCTTCTGAGCGCCCACAGCTTTACGCAAGCCGATTTCGCGGGTACGTTCGGTCACGGTAATCAGCATGATATTCATGATACCGATTCCGCCGACCAGCAGTGAAATACCGGCAATGATGGCGAGGAAAATAGTCAGCAGTCCTGTGATCTGTCCCAATGATGAGAGCAGATCAGTCTGGGTGAAGATTTCAAAAGTATCTTGATCGCGGAAGCTGATATTACGCGCTTCACGCAGCGTTTGACGAATCTGCACTGCGGTAGTATCTACGCTGTCTTCATCACGTGCCTGCACTAGAATGCTGGTCAACGGTCGCACGCCGGATAAATCGCGCTGTCCAATCAATCGCGTTTGCATGGTTGTAACCGGCACAAAAATCAGATCATTTTCGTCCCCACCAAAGGCAGTACCTCCAACCTCCGCCATCACGCCTATCACCCGGAATGGGACATTGTTGATGCGAATATCCTGACCAACCGGATACGTATCAGGGAACAGCCTTGCAACGACAGTTGTGCCAATGACGGCCACCCGTGCCAAGCCGTCTACATCTGAAGGTTCGATAAAACGACCTGCCAGAATTTCACGATTGCGCATCGTTGGGAAATCCTGCGTGACACCGCGAATGCGCCCGTTGGCTTCGTTCCCGCCTGCGCTTACCGGGCGGCTGAAGTTCAACTGCGGCATGACTGCCCGAGCATCTGGAACGCGACTCATATCTTGTAAGTCAGAAACATCGCGCAAGGTTAACGGTACGATTTCACCGCGATCATTTTCAGAGGGGAATACTAAGATCAGGTTCGTGCCGAGACCCAAAAACTGACTGCGAACAAAGTTCTCTACCGCCTGCCCCAGCGACACCAACACGATCACGGCAGAGACACCGATGGTGATCCCTAGCATCGTCAACGCCGAACGCAGTTTGTTCGAACGCAAGCCGATAATAGCTACGCGAATATTCTCGAAAATTGAGCCAAGCATCATTCAAATCTCAAGGCGTCTATTGGCTTCAGGCGGGCAGCGCGGCTGGCAGGATAGATGCCAAAGAAGATGCCTATGAAAGAACTTACACCTGCTGCCAGAATGATGGTATCTGTGGTCAACCCTAGCTGAAGATCGGGAACCAACAAGCCGCCAATCAATGTGATGAGCCAGCCAAGCGCAACGCCAATCGCGCCACCAACCAGTGAAAGCAGTAAACTTTCGATCAGGAATTGCAGCAAGATATCCGTACCGCTTGCTCCTACAGCCTTGCGCAGGCCGATTTCACGGGTGCGTTCGGTGACGGAGACTAACATGATATTCATGATGCCGACGCCGCCCACTAGCAGCGAAATACCAGCAATCAGACTCAAAAATACAGTCAGAATGCCGGTAATCTGACCGAGCGAGGAGATCAGATCTTTCTGATTGATGATGGTGAAATCCTGATCGCCCTGATAGGTGATGCCGTGAGAATCGCTCAAATAAGTTTCAATTTGGAGCATGGCATCATCCATCGCAAATTCCGAGTGCGCGGCAACGTGCAGGATATCAACGCGATAGCCACCATCACGGGTACGGGCACGATCGAGCCGCGTTTGCGCTGTAGAAATCGGCACAAAGACGACTTCGTTCTGGTCTCCTAAGGCGCCGATTCCCCCACCCTGTTCGGTCATCACCCCGATCACCGTAAACACACGTTCATTGATGGTGATTTGCTGACCTATCGGGTCAAAGTTCTTATCGCCAAAAAGCTTCTCAACGATGGTTGTCCCTAATACAGCAACACGGGCCGCGCTTTCGATATCGGCATCAGAGATAAACGCACCGTTCTGCACATGCCAATCACGTACAACAGTGTAACTGGGAGTAACACCACTTACGCTGAGCTGCAAACTGGCACCCCTGCGAGAAATGCGCGCGGGCACACCCATTTCGCTGGCAACGGCACGTATTGCAGGAGCAACCATCGGATTCGCCAGCGCATCAGCCTCAATCGAAGAAATTGGCTGAATGGTCGTGCGAGTTCCTCCTGTTGGCCGCGTGGAATATACGAATAAGACGTTAGACCCTAACGCCTGAAACTCAGAAGCGATAAAGGACTCTACGCCGCGCCCCAGACTCGCCAATCCGATGACCGCTCCAACTCCGATAATGATGCCAAGCGCAGTGAGCAGGGCACGCAACCGATTGGTGAATAAGCCATCAAGAGCAATACGAAATGATTCAAACAGTTTCACTGTGGATTCGGCAGTCGTTTCTTTAGAAAGTATCGGGAATGCCCGGTGGGAATATCTTCAATCTCGCCAAAAATCACAAAGCCGTTTTTAAGACAAAGTGGCAAAGCCTGAAAACTCATGGTATCCATATGGATACCATGACAACCCCGCCGAACAACCTCATCTCCGGCATCACGCAGGCTTATGTTTATGCGTTGAGCGTCGTCAACTGCATAAGCGCGATTAAACGCTTTAAGCACTGCCTCGATGACCTGAATCACCTTATCCTCAGACTGTGGTTCCAGTGTTGGGGTCAGTTGATCAGTTAAGCGGATCTGCGCGCTGCCGTCTGCCACTAGTTGTATTCATCCTTCTTGCCGCCGTAATAGACATCACGCAAAACAGCTTCCATCTCGTCTTCCTCGGAGGGGCGTTCATCTTCCCCTGCGATCAAGGGTTGGGGAACGCGGCGATCCGAAAGCACTTTGCCGTCGCGCAAGATAACGACACGCTGAGTATGCCGTGCAATCCACGAGTCATGGGTGACAAAAACCACGGTGATACCTTTGTCACGATTTAGCGACTGGAAAATTTGCATAACCTCGGTGCCACTGCGGCTATCAAGGTTGCCGGTTGGCTCGTCTGCGAGGATCATGGCTGGTTCATTGACCAGAGCGCGGGCTATGGCAACCCGCTGCTGCTGACCGCCCGAAAGCTCGCTAGGCAAATGATCTAAACGACTGCCCAAACCAACTGATTCCAATGCCTGTTTCGCGCGTTTTGAACGCCCACTTGCGCCACCATAAATCAGCGGCAGTTCCACTTGTCGCAAGGCTGAGGTACGCTTGAGCAGGTTGAAATTCTGAAAGACAAAGCCGATCTTTTTGTTACGGATACGCGCCAGTTCACTTTCAGACATCTTGCTGACGTTAACGCCATCCAGAAAATATTCGCCTGTAGAGGGCTGATCCAGAGCGCCGAGGATATTCATCAACGTACTTTTACCGCTGCCGCTTGGCCCCATGATAGCGACAAATTCTCCATCGTAAATTTGCAGACCAACGCCCCGCAGCGCGTGAACCTCTACCTCGCCCATCGTATAGGTTTTAGTCACTCCGCGAATATCAATGACCGCAGGGCGACCCTGCTCATTTACAGGGGCAACATAAGTTTCTTTATTACGGCCAAAGAGCTTGCTCATGTGGTAAAACTACCTTCCCTGCCCGGTCTGACTGGCAATTGGGTCAAATGAACCACGAGGGACGAGTACTACGCGATCTCCTTCATTCAATCCCGATAGAATCTGTGAACCGGTCTCGTTACGCAGCCCAATTTCAACGGGAATTTCTTCATAGCGTCCGAGGGCGCGTTCTACAGTCACAAAAGCATCCCGGGTAGCGCGATCAATGCGAATGAACCGGTTAGGCAAAATCAGCGCATCATCAAGATGATTTACCAGAATAGCAGCGGTGGCACTCATGCCAAGACGGATCGGCGCTGTGGCTGCGTCTATCGTCACCTGCACAGGAAAACTAACGAGCTGACCACTGATGATCGGCGTGGGATGGATCCGGGTTACATGACCGGAAAGGATGGTATCGGGAATGGCATCAAAGCGCAGTTCAACCGTCTGCCCGACTTCCAGATTCACAATATCAGTTTCATCTATTGCAAATTCAATCTGATATTCGCGAGTATCGATCAAGAGCAGTGGAACCGATAG
>CAZBPB010000059.1:0-12773 GCA_964493565.1 uncultured Pleurocapsa sp.
GAGCGCAAAACCGCGAAAACTCCTTCATGTAAGTTAAGCACAGCCTGGCTGCCAAAAGGATGAAATGCCGGTTCTTCTGCGCGAATACGGAGTAACTGACTGTAAGACGTGTAGACCTGATGACGGATCGAAAGCGGATCGGCAAGTTCTTCTTGAATTTGAGCAGCGTCGAATTTTTGCCGGTTAATGGAGCGATACCTTCCAGTTGCCTGTACTCCTGCTAGATCATTACGTGAGCCGTATAGGCTGCCGAAGTAAATGCCCGGAACGCCAACCAGCGCCAGCATAATCGCCTGTGAGCAGAAGAACCGGCGGCAGGCCAGCATTGGATTTTGCTCGGCGACAACCGGATCTGTAATGGCGTCAAAATAGGTGATGTTGAGTTCATAGGGGCTGCGGGTACCATCGCTATTCTGCTTATAGGATACAAAGCCACCATGCTGCTCGGTCAAATTCAGCAGCGCGGCGATTTCAGCCTCATTGAGGATGCCCAGCGCGGGGGTGATTCCGATCCCGTCATGCGAAGCTGTAAAATTAAAGAAAGTAGTGTGCTCGCTAATACGTTCCAACCCTTGCGCCCATTGACTGAGGATAGTGGTATCACCGGTGTGGAAGGTATGCAGCAGCAGCGGCGGTAATGAGAATTGGTAGACCATCTGCGCCTCATTAGTCCCATCGCCGAAATATGAGATGTTTTCGTGATGAGGCACGTTAGTTTCGGTAATCAGCAGCACGTCGGGAGTAATGGCATCCAGCACATCGCGCATCAACTGAATGATGGTGTGCGTTTGTTCCAGATGGATGCAGGAAGTGCCGATAATTTTCCAGATGAAAGCAATAGCGTCCAGGCGGATCAGGTCTGCGCCTTGCTCAACATAGAATAGAAGGACGCGAATGGTCTCTAGCAGCACATCAGGGTTGCTAAAATTCAAGTCAATCTGGTCATCGCTGAAGGTTGTCCACACAAAGCGAACGCCTTCGCTGGTTTGTACCTGAGTGAGCAGGGGTAATGCGCGTGGACGCCGGACGAGCGAAAGATCCTGCGCTGGATCAACGGTGAGAAAAAACTCTGAAAATGGCGCTTCACCCCTCAAAAAGGCTTGAAACCATTCGCTGTGAGAGGAAATATGATTTAACACCGCGTCGAACATCAGGCGAAAATCGCGATGCAGCGTATGGATATCGTCCCAACTGCCCAGCGCCGGATCAACAGCATAATAATCTATTACTGAAAACCCATCGTCAGAAGAATAAGGGTAAAAAGGTAGAATGTGGACGGTATTGACAGAGGCGGTTGCTTTGAGAAAACGGTGTAATACAGACAATGGCGTTTTGCCGGACGATTGAATGTGGTCGCCGTAGCAGATCAAGATCGCGTCTTTCTGCGATAGGGCATACGCTGACCGTTCCGGTATCCGGTAGCTTTCGAGCAGTTCGATGAGCCGTGTATGAGCAGCTGCGCCAGGGTTATCACCGTAGAGTGCTGCTAGTTTGGCTTGCATACGCTGCTTCAAGGTGTTGTTGATCATACTAAACCTTCCAGCAACTCTGTGACAGGTTACCCGGCAAACCTATCATCTAATGACGCCTTAGTCTACCTTCGATAAACCTATGGTGACCGGGGACAGGCGGCTATCTATAGAGAGACCCCGGCAGTATATCCACTTGACCACGCCCATTGAAAGTTATAGCCGCCAATGCGTCCATCCACATCACAGATCTCACCACATAAAAATAAGCCGGGGCAAACCCGTGATTCCATCGTCTCAAGTTTGATTTCTGTAAGGGGGATGCCGCCGGCTGTAACTTCAGCATAGGTGAAACCGCGATCCCCGGTAATCGGAAGTATCATCGTGGTCACGGTTTGTGCCAATGCCTTTCGCTGTGAGCGGCTCAACGTGTTTGCCGAAAGCGAGGGGTTAACCCCGGCCTGTTCACACAAGGCACGCGTCAATCGTTCAGGGAACTTCTGATTGAGCAGTCGAACAACAGAATGACGTTCACCTTGCAATTCTTGTTCAAATTGTTCGGCGCTGGTTTCTGGCAGCCAGTTGATGGACAGCACGGCATGATTATCTTGCACTTTAGCGTCCAGATAGTAACGGCTGATATCGAGTACCGACGGGCCAGATAAGCCGAAGTGTGTACATAACGTGGAGTTGGTGAAAGAAACCAACTTTTTGCCTGATCCACTAAAAACTGTCAGCGTTGTTCGGAGCGTGATTCCACTTAGGCCGCAAATGAAATGATTCGAGTGCAGGGTTAGGGGGACGAGTGCGGGAAAGATACGTTTGGTTAGGCTGTGACCGAGTGACTGTGCAAGTTTAAAGCCGTGTCCATCGGAGCCTGAACGGGGCAGGCTTTTGCCACCCGTAGCCAGCACAGTTTTACGCGAAATTAGCGATCCCCACTCCCCTGAAATTTCGAAATGTTCGCCCTGTCGAACGATAGTTTCAACCCGACAGGGATGCAAGAGTTCAATGTTTACGCGTTTTGCTTCGCGCAACAGCGAGTCTAACACGGCGCGGGCATTGTCGCTTACGGGAAACATTTTGCCAGTGGATTCTCGCTTAAGGGGAACGCCAATCTCCTGAAAAAAGGCAGTGGTTTCAGATACATCAAAACGACGCAGCACTTTTCCGATAGCATTACGTGAAGAACCGGCGAACGCAGATGCATCCACATGATCATGAGTGACATTGCAACGTCCCCCACCAGAGACGAGAATTTTCGCCCCGGGTCTTTTCGCGCCGTCTACGACGATGATGCGCCGCCCGGCCTTCGCACGCCCGGCAAAAATGGCGCTCATTAGTCCCGCTGCGCCTGCGCCGATGATCACGATGTCACATTCTGGATTCATGCATGGAACCTGACTTCAACTCTGGATGGGCAGTTTCCCCTATATTCCCCTAACCTTTAACAAAAAGATATTCTGTTCCATACAGGCGGGGTGTCAAATTGTTGCGAGATTACAAATTGGTTTGGCAATTTGTGGAAAAAAGTTGTAAGAGTGTTACAATTTATAGGGATACAGTAATAACTATATAAACACTTTGATTGAAAGTGCGGGAAAATCGCCTGTGCTTTTTTGTATTTCATGTGTTTAGGGTTGAAGAACGTAAATTTATACGTTACGATTTTTCGCAGGTTGTAATTTTTTGAAAGCGGTATCAAACAGTTTTAGATTCTTTTTCGTGGCAAGGTAGTGGCCGGCGATAAATGAATGTTGTGCAAGGTGTGACTGAAACACCCCACATCTCAGGCGTAATTAATCGTGATCGCCTGATGGGTAAGCTTGCTCTAGCAAATGAGCATAAGCTTACTTTGATTTGCGCGCCGCCGGGCTATGGTAAAACGACCCTCGCAGCGCAATTTGCTGAACAACATGGCAGTGATGCTGTGTGGCATACGATAGAAGAGCGTGAGCGGGATTTCCCCAGTTTCTTCCTGCAACTCATTGCGGCACTACAAATACGTTTCCCTGCGCTTGAAGTTTCTTCCTCAAAAATCAGCCTTGAACCTGGTGAATCGGCAGCAGCGGTTGCCTCTTATTTGCGCACGGTGCTGAGTGATGATCTGTATTTGATTTTGGACGATGTTCAGCATGTGATCGGTTCAGGACGGTGCGAGGCATGGTTACAGAATTTTATTAACTTGCTGCCTGCTAAATGCCATCTGGTATTGGTCAGCCGGGTGCTGCCACCGCTGCCTTTGGTGCAGATGGTAGCCCGCCGCGAAGTGCTGGCAATCGGGCAGGATGAACTGCGTTTTACCTCCGATGAAATCACCGAGTTGGCAGCATCATCCTTTGGAAATGTGCCAACATCCACTACACAGGATCTGGTGACACGTCTTGAAGGGTGGCCCGCTGGCGTAGTGCTGGCGCTTCAACCATTACCCCCGGATGTGGAACGCCTTTTCTTTGGGGCGAGCGATGCTCCAGAAGCGCTGTTTGACACGCTGGCGACCATGATGCTGGATGCGCAGCCGCCGGGACTGCGAGATTTTCTCCTGACATCTTCAACTCTATCTCGCATTACTCCTAAATTAGTTACCCATGTTCTGGGTATCCGTAATGCTGGCGACTGGATTGCAGACGCAGTTGACAAGAACCTTTTCCTGAGCCGTATCTCTGGTGGGTTAATCTTTCACAATCTTTTCCGGAGTTATTTGCAGCGTGAGTTTGAGAAGCGCAACCCTAAGCGCTATTTTGCTTTGCACCGGCAAGCCGCTGAATGGTATGCCCGTAATAATCAGATCGAAGATGCGTTCAGCCATTTTGTTGTCGCTGGCGATCCGTTAGCGGCGGCACAGGTTGTAGAATCTTCGGTTCCTGCACTTTACGGACAGGGACGCATTGAGACGCTTTTAGCGTGGTGCGAAACACTTACGCAGCATGGTATCTACAACCAGACTTTACTGTACTACGCGGCTGCTATTCATGTTGAGCGATTTGAATACGAAATAGCCCTGCAGGAACTTGATCGGGCCGAGGCAATTTATACAGAGCAGGGCGATCAGATTCACCTCGCCGAAGTACAACTCTGGCGCGGTCGTATTCATTTGCAGCGCGGTCATTTTCTTGCCGCCATCGCCCAGGCAGATCAGGTTCTCCAAAGCGAGTTTGAGTCCGATAATCTGAATGGACGCGCACTGCGTATAATCGGCTTTGCGTATTTCCGTCTGGGTAAGATTGATCTGGCGATACGCTACCTTGAGGATGCGCTTCCGCTAAGCCGCAGTTATGGCGATAAACTTTCGCTTTCTAACCTGCTGCAAGACCTGCAAGTCGTGTATTTACGCCTTGGACGAATGGGCGAAGCAGCAGCCTGCTTGCAAGAGGTGGTTGCGATCTTGCGGGGGCTAGGGAGCAGCAGTTTGTTGGCGCTTGCCTTGAACGACCTTGGCTACCATTACCATCAACATGGTGATTACGCACAATCATATGCCACTTTCCAGGATGGATTTGGGGTTATTGCACCTCTTCAAAATCGCCGTATTGAAAGCTATTTGCTGTGGAGCCTTGGTGACCTTCAACGCGATCTTGGATCATTTCAGGAATCCTTGCAGCTCTATAACCGCGCGCTGGAGTTTACGGCGAACCGTGAGCCAAGTTTGCGGGTAGGTATTTTGATCAGTAGTTCAGTGCTTCGACGCTGGCAGCACAATTATGACGATGCTGCTTCACTGGCAGAAGAAGCGTATACGCTTGCCGAAGCCCATGAATTGGTGCTTGAACAGAATGTGGCACGGGCGGCGTACTGGGCAGCGCGTGGTTATCAAGAAGATACAGCGCAGTCTTTGGATGAACTGCTTGGACTCGTTCAAGAATTACATAGCAAGCGCTCCAATGCCGAGGCGGCACAAATTCTAGCCATTTGCGCTGATCTGGCACTTCAGCTCAACGATAAGGGCGCAACTATCGCCCATCTAAGTTACGCCATTCAGCTTCTGGAGCAAGGGGGCAGCTACCAGCTCATTCTGGCTGAAATCGTCCATAATTCTGAACTCGATAAATTTACGCTGGCGAATGCAAATCGCCTCTCCGCAATTATTAGCAGGCTTTCGCATTTACGCAGCAATCAATTCGGGCGTCCTGTGGTTATTCGCCTGGAAGACCGTGTTTCGTCTGAATACATCTACAACTTGCGTGTGCATACGCTGGGACGTGAAAAGATTGAGCGTGACGGCGTGCCGGTGCTGCCTGCGGACTGGCGTGCCGCTGCCGCGCGTGAGCTTTTCTTCTACCTGTTGTTTGAAGGCCCGAAACGCCGTGAAACCATCAGCCTTGATTTCTGGCCGGATAGTTCGGCGGCGCGGGTACGCTCCAATTTTCACACCACGCTGTATCGTGTGCGGCAGGCACTAGGCGAAAATGTGATCGTTTTCAACAACGACACTTATCAAATCAATCCTGACATTGATATCTGGTGTGATGCCCAGGAATTTCAAGTGATGATTGATCGTGCGCAGGGCTTATCGGTGCGTGATGCGCGTACTGAAGACCTGTTCCGTCGCGCCGTAGATTTGTATCAGGGTGACTTTCTTCCGCAGCTCAATGGCGAGTGGATTGATGGCTATCGCGAACGCCTTTCAGAAGGTTATCTTGATAGCATGGTTGGGCTTGGACGCTGCGCGCATGCTCGCCGTGATTTGCCACAGGCATTGCGATTGTTCAAACAGGCACTCAAGCTTGATCCCTTCCATGAAGAAGTGCATCGCTTAATCATGTCGTGCTATGCTGAGCGCGGCGAACGTCAGAAGGTATATTTGCACCTCAAACAGATGCAGCAGTTGTTCCGTGATGAACTTGCGGTAGAACCCACTCGCGAAACCATTCAGCACGCTCGAACACTCTTGAGCTAGCCGCCACTACTTACTTCATCTTGAACCCCTAAAACCGCCTATAAGGGCGGTTTTTTTAGTGTCTTTTCCCCTGGTAAGCACTTTGTTGCACACCATCTGATATCGTTTCACCAATCTATTTGTATAGCACTCATATCAACAGGAGCCGGGGGACTATGAACGCTCGTATTAAGGTCGTTATCGCAGTTGCAGTAACCACTATTCTGGCACTTCTTCCAACAGCAATTGCGTTTGCTGGCCCGGCGGGCGGCGGCGGTTTCTCTGGCGGCTGAGCTTTTAAAATCATTATTTGACCTGAACTTATCTCGAAGGGGAGACCACAAAATGAACGCTCGCATTAAGGTAGTTATCGCGGTTGCAGTAACGACTATTCTGGCGCTTCTTCCGACAGCAATTGCGTTTGCTGGCCCGGCAGGCGGCGGCGGCTTTTCCGGTGGCTGATTGAGTTTATTTTTTACCAGAACGGCTGAAGCTTCCAACTATCTTTGAAGGAGTAATTTCATGGCTTTGCGAGAACCACGTTACCCGAATCAATGGTTTGTGCGCAGTGAGATTTGTGATGTTCCGCGCAAGACCATGTGGCATGGATATTTTCTGACACAGGAAGAACAAAGCAATCTCGACGAGATGATGGGTAAGGCACTTCTGGACTCGAAGTTTTGCCAGCGCCTGCTTGAGAAGCGCGATATATCCCTGTTCGCCGAATTTGGTTTCTCAACCGCAACTAAAGAATGGCTGTGTTCAATTCAGGCATCATCTTTGAATGAGTTTGCGCAGGCGGTCTCTTTTGGCTAATTGCGTGACTTTTGCGAGTTGTTTGCAGGAGCGTTATCTAAATGACTGAACTCATTGTAGTGGTGGATGACGATAAGGCCTTCCGTTCAATCATCAAGATTCTGCTTGAACGTAGAGGTTATGAGGTAAAAACGGCGCCAAACGTCCGTAGCGCCCTTAGTCTGCTCGACAGCATCACACCGAGTTTGTTCATTCTCGACGTTTTTATGCCGGATGGCAACGGGATTGATTTGTGTCGGGAATTACGGCGTACAGACACACGTTACACGCCGATTATGATCTTTTCGTCAAATGATGATCGTTCGACAATTCAACGCGGTATGGATGCAGGCGCAACACAGTTTCTATGCAAATCGCAGCTTAGTTCAAGGCTGTTGTATGGTGTACAGGAATTACTGGCGGGCGCAATTAGTCAAGTTGTGTAAAAGAGGTCGTATGACTCACTGACACGGCGTATCCTAAAAGAGGGATACGCCTTTGTTATTTATATAGGCAAAACCAACTCCACCCACAAAACTTCCCCCACGGCAAAACAATCAACCTATACATTCAATTTTCAATGGCAGCGATTGGTCAATATGCGTGCGATTTTTCGTCAGTTGTGCTGGCGTGTTCAGGCACAGGCGGCGTATTTTTGGCAAGTTCCCCGATACTGCCGGCTTGAGTGCGTGAAACGTGCTTTTGCTTGCGCCCGATTGGAACACACATTGGCGTACCTGTAACCGGATCAGGGATAACTTCGGCGTGCAGCCCGAAAACCTGCCGGATCATCTCTGGCGTCATCACCGATTGTGGAGCGCCCTGAGTGATGATTTGACCGCCGCGCAGCGCAACCATCGTATCGGCATAACGCGCCGCTTGATTCAAGTCGTGCAGCACCATAATGATCGTGCTGCCGCGCTCGTTCAATTCGCTCAGCAGATCTAGCACATCAATCTGATATGCGAGATCAAGATAAGTTGTTGGTTCATCGAGTAAGAGAACATCGCTTTGCTGCGCCAATGCCATTGCGATCCACGCTCGCTGGCGCTGCCCGCCGCTCAGTGTATCTACCGGACGGTTCGCAAACAGCGTCAGATTCGTGATTTCGATGGCTTCAGAAACGATCTGCTCATCGGCTGCCGACCACTGCTGAAACCATTTCTGATGTGGATAGCGCCCCTGTGACACCAACTCGTGCACGGTCAATCCTTCAGGCGCAACGGGTGACTGCGGCAGAATACCCAGCTTCTTTGCCAGTTCCTTCGCTTTCATGCGGTGAATATCCTGTCCATCAAGATACACGCCGCCTTCTAATGGCTTAAGCAATCGTGAAATCCCGCGCAGGAGCGTGCTTTTACCACACCCATTTGGGCCTACCAGCGCCGTAATCGTGCCAGCATTGATTGAAAGGTGTAGGTCTTGAATGATCCTGGTGCTGGTTTCGTAGCTCAGCGATAGGTTTTCAGCGCGAATGAGTTCTGACACACCTAGTTCCCCACATTTCGAGTTCGGTACAAGAGATATAAGAAGTACGGCGCGCCGATGATTGCCGTCACAATACCAATAGGCAGTTCAGACGGTGCGATCACCCAGCGTCCGATCAAATCGGCAATGACCAGCAGCGCCCCGCCAAAGAGCGCCGTTACAGGCAGCATGCCTTCATGCGAAGGCCCGACAAGACGACGGGTGACATGCGGCGCAACTAGCCCGACAAAAGCGATAGTCCCGGCAGCAGCCACCCCGGCAGCCGCCAGCGCAACGCTGAGCACAAGCAAGAAAACCCGCCCACGCTCCACGCGCAGGCCAAGTCCTTTGGCTACCTCATCGCCCAGATGCAGGGTGTTCAGGTTTCGAGCGCACACAAAGGCGATGGGCAGTAAAATCAACAGCCATATCCCCAGTGTTTTTACGTGTTCCCAGTTCCGACCGTACACACTGCCTGTAAGCCAGACCTGCGCCTGCTGCACGTCTTTGATGTCGCCGAAAATCAGCATAAAACTGATTGCAGATGCTAAAACTGCTTCAATTGCAATGCCAATCAGGATCAATCGGGTAGGTGCTGCGCTGCCTCGCTTCCATGCCAGAAGAAAGATTACGGCAGCGGTTATGATTGCGCCGATAAATGCTGCAACTGGTAAGGCAGAGATGGGTACATTCTTGAACACCACAATAATAGCGACGGCTGCAACGCTGGCCCCACTGCTTACACCCAATAATCCGGGGTCTGCCAATGGATTGCGGGTAATTCCCTGAATGATCGCGCCGGAGGTTGCCAGCGCTGCCCCCACCAGAAATGCCACTAGAATGCGCGGTAGGCGGAAGGAATGAACCACCAGCATCATGTTGCGATAATCGGGATGCTCAGGATTGAGCGTGCCTAAAATGGACTGCACAACATCGCCGGGCGAAATCTGATATTCACCGTAAGTCACACTCAAGATAATCGCCGTCACGATAAAGACGATCAACGCGGCAGCAACAAACGGTACTCGCCGGTCAATCTTTAGCGAGAAGGGGACGCGATGGGTGCGAACGGAAATCCATGAAGGTTTGGCTGACAGATGTTTTTCGCTTACGCTCATCAGCGCCGTACCTTCCAGCGCGCCAGAAAGATGAAGAACGGCGCGCCTACTAGCGCCAGCATGATCCCCACCGGAACTTCTTGCGGACGCAAAATCAAACGTGCGACAACATCTGCCACCGTTACTAGTATTCCCCCGATGATCGCTGAGTACGGGATAATCCAGCGATAATCTACGCCCACAATTGCCCGCGCAATGTGCGGCGCGATCAAGCCCACGAAACCGATCGGGCCGGCAAGCGCCACCGCTCCGCCTGCCATTAACACGACTAATCCGGCAGAAAGCAATTTCACGACGCCCGTGTTTTGTCCAAGTCCCTTAGCGACATCTTCGCCGAGGCTAATGGTGGTGATCTGGCGGCTCAACAGCACTGCGCCAACAATGCCAATCAGGATGATCGGCCCGAATTGGGCGATCAGTTCCATATCTCGCCCTGCTAGCGAGCCGGCAGTCCAGAAGCGGATTTGATCCAGCGTTTCTTGATCGCGAATCAGGATGAAAGTCGTCCATGCAGAGACGAAAGCGGTCAGGATTACGCCGGCTAGCGTTAGCCGCAGCGGGGTTGCTCCGCCGCGCCCCATTGATCCCAGTCCATACACAATGCCCCCGGCAATTGCCGCGCCAAGTAAGGCGAACACGGCATACAGAAACATCGAAGGGCTGCCTATAAGGAATACACAGATCACAACAGCAAAGGCTGCACCTGCGTTAATGCCCAGCAGACCGGGATCAGCCAGCGGATTGCGCGTTAAGCCTTGCATGATTGCTCCGGCAACGGCGAAACCCGCGCCGATCAATACGCCAGCCAATACGCGTGGAAGGCGCACAGTTTGAATCACAAGTTGATTGAATTCAGTCTCCGGGCTGCTGCTGAAAATCGCTTCATAGACTGTTCCCGCATCAATATCAGCGGCGCCGAGGGTGATGCTCCATAACAGGCTGATAATCAACAGGGCAAGGCCAAGCACCAGCCCCGGAAACAGCAGTGCCCGCCTATCGAAATGGCGGGCTGCCGGTTTAACAGTTTTTGTGCCAGCGGTCATTTACACCTCTAGCCTAATCCGCTGTTTAAGCATCTGCAGGGGCGACGAATACCGCCGCAGGGCTGGGAATGGTTGGCTCAACATCGGTCAAAGTGGCGAACAGGTCATCCAACATCAAATTCGCGGCAAGATACGTTTGCGCGCGGAACCAATGCGGGCCAACAATATGTACGTTGCCGTTGCGAACGCCTTGCAGCGTTTGCCAGATAGGGTTATTGGCGTTGAAATCTTCCAGCGCCTGATTATTTTGTGCTGTTGTCTCTGGATCAGTAGACGCCCATGTGAAGATAAAAATTTCGTCACCATCTGCTAGATCGAGGCGTTCGTTAGAGATCGCCACATACCCATAGTCCGCCCCGCCTTCGGTGTAGCCGCCTTCATCGAAGGTCACCGCTTGCGCTTCCGGACGTCCCAGACCAACATCGTTCAATACCACGCCTTGCGCAGAGTCCGACAGCCAGATCATCGGGTAGGTTTCGCTAGGCACGAATGCTGAAACGGCGATCTCACCACGATCTTCGCCCAATGCGCCCTGCAGCTCTGCAACACGGGCTTCATAAGTGGCTACCATCTCTTCATAGGCATCTTCAATACCGAAGACCTGGCTCCAGAAACTGGTAGATGACTTCCAGTCTGTGTGGTAAGCGGCATCGTACACCACCAGCGGGGCGATCGCTTCCATCCCCTCATAGAACAGCGATGAATCTTTGTAAGCGATAATTAAGTCAGGGTTGAGCGAGGCAGCTAGTTCCAGATTCGGCGGCCAGTCAAAGGTGGGAATATCTTGCAAACCAGCGACCAGTCCGGGGGTGATAGCGGAAATTTCATCGGCAGCATAACCAAACACGCCAACAATTGGAATGTTGTTCAATAGTAGAAATTCAGTTGCGGGCATATCCAGCGAGATGATGCGCTGCGGGTTTTCAGGAATGCAAACAGGATCAGTTGCCAGTTGTTCATGATCAAACAGGCGGAAGCCAGCTTCACATTCCGTCGTTTCTTGCGCGGCGGCTGGCACTACCATGATGACTGCTGCGCAGCAAAGTAAAATTAGAACAGTGATTCGTTTCATGTTAATTCCTCATGTGATATCGCTTGAGCTTGCCAGTTCACTTGAAATGACTCTTTCCATCCAAAACGTTAAAGATGATCGCTAATGACAAGTTTGCGGCGTTCGATTGATTCTTCGTCAGGCGCTTCGTCATGGATGATCAACGCCTCATCGTCGCGATCATTAGGCATACCCCGTTGGGGAAATCTACACGCCACTTGACGGCATCATAATCCGCCGGCATCTTTCATTCCATTAATGAACTGCGCTATGGTAAGGGATAGTCGGTGAGAATTTCCACGCATTCGGTTAATGGCAGGTTGACCACAAAGCGAAGAAATAAGTTGTAATCAGGTATTCCGTGATAAAAATCACGAATAAAACAGTCTGATACCGGCGATATAGATGCGGTTAAATGCCGGTTAAATCTCCTTTTGCCACACGTTTGCGAAACGATTGAATGAGTCCATGTGCCACGCCATGCACTCGACGGAATGACATGGAATCGGGTATAAATTGCGGACAGTTTGGATGGTTACAACCGAGAGAAAAATTATGACGAACGAGATAGTGCTTGTTGCTAGTGGCGATTTACGCCTTTCTGCAAATCAAGTGTGCTGGCCCGCGCAGGCTGACATGGAAGCCCGCCTTACGCAGGCATTCAAAAGCGAGGGGTATGAGATTCGTCGTGGGCACGCTTACGATCCTGAATTGGAGCACGGTTTTATCTGGAATCAACGCATGGGGATGGATATTTTCAAAGCCATAGACTCTGATGCGCGTTTGATTGTGGCTGAGTCTGTGTGGCAGTACAGCCATCATGTTCTTGCCGGTCTGCGCGACCACCGCGGGCCGATTCTCACGGTCGCCAATTGGAGCGGCCAATGGCCGGGATTGGTAGGCATGCTCAACCTGAATGGTTCACTGACCAAGATGGGTGTGAATTATAGTTCG
>CAZBPB010000059.1:12815-13367 GCA_964493565.1 uncultured Pleurocapsa sp.
CACCGATCCATTCTTCATTGAAGGCATTCGCCAGTGGCTGCGTGAAGGCAAAATTACGCACGATACCAGCCATGTGCGCGATTGGAACAGCGTCTCAGGCGGCGTTGAGGTTGAATTGGGCAAGCGGCTTGCAGGCGAGTTGAAACGTGACAAGGCCATCATCGGCATCTTCGATGAGGGATGTATGGGAATGTACAACGCCATCATTGATGATGAGCTGATGAATCCAACGGGTATTTACAAGGAACGCCTTAGCCAGTCTGCGTTGGTAGCTGCGATGCGCCGTGTATCGAATGCCGAAGCACAAAAATGCCGTGATTGGTTGGATGAGCGCGGCATGACCTTTGTGACCGGCACGGATGAAACCGTTGAACTGACTGACGGGCAAATTCTTGAACAGTTGAAGATGTATATCGCCGCTACGCGCATTGCCCATGATTTCGGTTGTGCGGCAGTGGGCATCCAGTATCAGCAGGGTTTAAAAGATATGACCCCTGCGTCCGATCTGGCAGAAGGGTTGTTGAATAACGTAGAACGCCCACCGGTATATCA
>CAZBPB010000060.1:0-1345 GCA_964493565.1 uncultured Pleurocapsa sp.
CAGAATCAACACGCCGGAAGCCTGAGGATCAAGGGTTCCAGCGTGACCGATCTTTTTTGTGTTCAGGATTTTACGGCAGCGGGCGACCACATCGTGGCTGGTGATGCCGACTGGCTTATCAATATTGAGGAAGCCAGCCAGCACGTTAGTTGAAGGCATTATAGCTGTGGCTCTGCCATTGCGATGGCATGCAGCAGCGGCAGCACCCTCGTTTTAACTTCTTCAAGCGAGCCGCTGACGGTTGCGCCTGATGCGAGACGATGCCCACCACCGCCAAGACTGAGGGCAACGCTGGCAACGTCATAACCGGGTTTTGCGCGGAAACCGAGTTCAACTTTACCATCGGGCTGTTCGCGGAAGATGACCGCGACCCGCGATTCGTCTACTGAATTCATAAAGCTAATCAGTCCGGCCGTATCGGTGGATTGCCCCAAACTCGCGCTTTTGAGCATTTCTTGAGTGATTTCTGCGGAAATGACGCGACTGCTGATTTGCGTGGTGGGTAATACCAGTTTCCATAATTGCAGGCTTTTCCAACTCATCGAACCGAGCGTGCGCGCCATAATATCATTGAGCGGCGCGCCTGCAGCCATCAACACAGAGGCGATTTCCAGCGTGCGCTCGGTAACGCTGTTGATGCGAAAACCCATCGTATCGGTGACCAGCCCTGTGAGCAGGGGAATAGCCACATTTCGAGTGATCGGCAGTCCCACGTGATTTAGCCAGTCGTACACAATTTCAGTAGTGGACACAGCAGGAGGCACAACGATGTAAATTTGCCCGAAGCCGGTATTGGTTGGGTGATGATCCACATTGATCACCACTTTGCTATGCGCTCTGGCATAAATTCCAGCCTCTCCGGTACGTTCTTCATCGCTGGAATCCAGCGAAACGAAGACATCAAATTCACCTTCGGTCAACTTGCTCAATACGGTGTCCGAACCCGGGTTGAAGCGCAGATAGGGCGGAACGCCTTCATCCACAACCGCAGTCACAATTTTACCGTGCTCACGGAGCGCGTTTGCCAGCCCTAAGAGTGAACCGATAGCGTCACCGTCGGGCTTGAAGTGTGTGATCAGGACAATGCGCTGTGCCTGTTCAAGCACCTCAAACGCGGCGTCAAATTGCGGTTGAGGTAAGGTGCTAGGTGTCCAGTGTGTCGTCATTCGTCTTTTCCGGGGTGGCTTCGGGCGGGATATCCAGTGATGCAATCAACTGCTCAATTTGCTCGGCGCGGTCAAAGCGACCGTCCCACACAAAGGCGAGATCTGGCGTTGTTCGCAGTTGTAGGCGTTTTCCTACTTCACGGCGCAAAAAGCCTTTTGCGTGACCAAGCGCCTGTAAA
>CAZBPB010000060.1:1373-2923 GCA_964493565.1 uncultured Pleurocapsa sp.
GGCAAAGGTGAGTTCAATATCAATGTCAACTTGTGTGACTGTTATGCCTTGCAAACGTGGATCTGAAACGTCACGCAGCAATAACTGGCTTAATATCTGGCGGATGCGCCCGGCGATACGTTCTTGTTTAATGCTCATGGAGGCTGCCTCCGTAATGAATTACAACGATGTATCCCGCGTTTGGGAATATAGGGGCAAGTCATGTATTGCCCCTACGAAATGAATTCTTGGCGGGAGAGGTTGAAAATCTACGTTAGTTCACGCGCTCGGAAACGTAGAATTCGATCAGATCACCGACTTCGAAAGCTTCAAAATCAGATAGGCCGATACCGCATTCAAAGCCGGTGCGCACCTCGCGCACATCTTCCTGCATACGCTTAAGCGACGATACGCTCTGATTATTGATAATGATCTGCCCGCCGCGTTTCACACGCGCTCTAGCATTACGGCGTGCTTCGCCTTCACGGATCATGCAGCCTGCAATGGTGCCGATCTTGGAAATGCGGAATACCTGTCGGACTTCGGCGGTACCGACCGTCTTATCTTCGTAAACAGGTTCCAACATACCATTGAGCGCCAGTTCAACGTCTTCGATGAGTTTGTAGATAACCGAGTACAGGCGAATTTCTACATTACGTGAATCGGCGGAGCGTTTAGCGGCATTGTCTACATCAACATTGAAGCCGAGAATAATTGCATCAGATGCACTGGCGAGCATTACGTCGCTTTCGTTGATGTTACCGACATCGGAGGAGAGTAAACGTACCTTGATGCCGTCTTTATTGGCTTCGGAAAGTTGGCTTAGCGAATCGACCAATGGCTGTAGCGAACCCTGAACATCAACTTTCAGGATGAGCAGTAGTTCTTTGGATTCACCGGCGGCAAACTGTTTGAAGAAATCTTCCAGCGATACGCTGCTGCGACCTGCGGCCTGTGATTCCGGCTGCTGGCGTTCCTCGATCAATGCGCGGGCAAGCTTCTCATTTTTGGCGATTTCGAAACTATCGCCAGCCTGTGGCATCTCATGTAGACCAAGTACCGCGACCGGGGTGGAAGGCCCGGCAGATTTAACCGGTTTTCCAGATTCGTCAAACATTGCCTTGATACGCCCATAGCTAGAACCTGCTACGACAACATCGCCCGGGTTGAGCGTGCCATTCAGCACAAGCAGCGTGGCAATTACGCCGCGGAATTTGTCAATGCGCGCTTCCAACACTGTGCCGAATACCTCGCCTTTGGGATTCGCGACGATGGCATCAGCATGTTCGTCTGCGGTTAAAACTAATGCTTCCAGTAGATCGTCAATGCCATCCCCCTTGATGGCAGCGACTGGAACGACAAAGGTTTCACCATCCCAATCCATCGGTGTTAACCCGATTTCGGCGAGTTCCTGCTTCACTTTTTCGGGATTGGCGTTGCGCTTATCAACTTTAGTAAGGGCTACCACAATCGGCACATTTGCGGCGCGGGCGTGATTCAATGCTTCACGAGTAGTAGGCATCACACCGTCATCTGCCGCCACCACCAGAATAACAATATCCGTAATCTTA
>CAZBPB010000060.1:2933-9342 GCA_964493565.1 uncultured Pleurocapsa sp.
ATGACCGGGGGTATCTAAGAAGGTGATCTGGCGGCCATTGTGGCTAACCCGGTAAGCACCTATATGCTGAGTGATGCCACCTGCCTCGCCCTCAGCGACGTGCGCTTTACGAATAGTATCCAGCAAGGTGGTTTTGCCGTGATCAACATGACCGAGAATGGTGACAATCGGGGGGCGCGCCTCTAGCGAGTCTGGCGCTTCTTTCGCATATCCTTTGCGCCAGGTTTGCGCGGTCTCAGCGCGCTGTTCGCGCTCTAACTGAGAAGCCGCGGCGCTAGCGCTTTGTGCTTCAAATCCGAGATCTTCAACAACAATTGCTGCTGTATCAAAGTCAACCTGCTGGTTAATAGATGCCATAATCCCATTAGCGATGAGTTTCTTCATCACATCAATCGGGCTTGCGTCTATTAAACCGGCGAGTTCGCGGACGGTTATAAAATCGGGGACGAGAATGATTTGCTTTTCTGCCATAATCCCTCCGGTGGCGAGGCGATGGACAGGAAAGCTGTGTGGCTAGACTACCTGTCCCACCGCTGCAATGTGCGTGTCAAAATAGAAGAGGCCATGACGCCGTTACGCGTTTTCATGGTCGTGAATCTGTGCGAGAATTGGGTTCGGGATGAACATCTTTCCGTCGCTGTTGCAAATACTGACGATCACTATCGGTGAGAATTGTTCTTAGTGCTTGTGCAAGTATATCGCTACTTGCCGCCTTTGACCAGCAGCTATCTTGTTCGCACAGATAAGCCCCGCGACCATTCAGCTTGCCAGTCAAATCCACAATAACGCCACGTTCAGTGCGCACCAGACGGGTCAGCGTTCGTTTGCCAGCTTTTTCATGGCAGACTATGCATGTCCGCACCGGAACACGGTCATGACGTGAACGTGCCTTCGATTTCTCCTTCAAGAGAAAACCAGCCTACTTCTGCAATTAGATTTATTGTCCTGATAAGCAGCTTCAGGATATGCCGTTTGGTGAGAATGTCAATATCGCGTTCCAGGTCATGCTGCGGTGATTGATGCCCACCAATAGGGCAGACGAATCAATGAACGAAGTGTCGCTGCATAAGCGTGACAAAGCAGTGACGGAAATGAATGATGTTCATCAGCATGAAAATGGTACGCAATCGCGTTTCCAATATATTCGGCAAACTCCAGGTTGCCTATCGGGCATGTGAAACCGGCCCTGGGCGTGCGATCTCTTCCGATAGGGAAATGTAGAAGAACATCCTGAGAAAGCAATCAAGGACATCCTGAGAGTAGAGGCTGTCCTTGATTTTGATGTGGAACTAGATTAAAGATCGCCTTTCGAGCGAAGAACAGTCGGATCACATTATGGCTGCGTCCGCATCTGAACCTTCTTACTCATCTTCGTCGTCCCACTCGCTCCAACCGTGGCTGCCACGTTGCTTGCGCTGGCGCTTAACGACCACGCCGCCTCGCTTCTCATCGTAGATGAGTTGGCGCCCCTTATTCTTATCTTTCTTCTTGCCTTTACCCTTGCTATCCAGATCGGTGTCTTCTTCATCGTAAACGGGTTCAATGACCGGCGTGGGTGTGAATGGTTTTCGTCCAGCAGGCTTATCCGCAGATGGCGATTCGGGTAAATCAGCAAATGCGTCTTTAACCTCACCGGGTTCAACCGCTTCGTGAGCTTGCGCTTCAACCATTTCAACTTCGGCAGTTGTAGGTTCTTCCTCAACTTCTTCCGGCATCACCACTTTTTCAAGCGCTGTTTTCAGAATTTCCAGCGATTCTGGTGGTTGCGCCGAAAGTAGATGATGGATTCGGCGCTCGTCAATCAGGAAGCGGAGCATAACCTCACCGATATTGCTAAGCGGTTCTAACGCCTCGACCATGTTGTCAGGAATCTCCAACTCGGTCAGCGGCATGTTAAAGGCAGCGGCGGGCAGCGTGCGCTTGAGGGCGTTAATTTCTTCGACGCGGGCGCGACGCGCTTCATCACGGTGGGCAACAGCCCTGCGCTGGGACAGATCAGCAAAGCGATTCAACTGCTGATACTCTTCAGGCATAACAGCGCGATTTGCAGCTTTCTTGTCCATAATACGCTGGGCTTCAACGATCAATTCGGGAGCCAGCGTCTGCATTTCGGCATATTGAGGCATTTCCAGATTTTCAAGTACTTCGATGACGGCCTCGGGCACGCTCTTAATGTCAATGCGCCAACCAGTTAGTTTGGCGGCAAGACGGGCGTTCTGGCCTTCCTTGCCAATTGCCAGAGATAGCTGATCTTCAGGCACAATTACCACCGCGGTGCGACCAGTATCCGGGTCATCTTCAAGATATACGCCGCTTACACGCGCCGGGCTAAGTGCTTTGGCAATGAATATTTCTTGATTTGAGTTCCACTCGATGACGTCAATTTTCTCATCGTGCAGTTCCTTCACAATGTTTTGGATACGGTTGCCGCGCATTCCTACACACGCGCCAACAGGATCAATACCATCCTGAAGCGCCGCTACCGCAACTTTAGAGCGATAGCCAGCTTCACGGGCAATATTCTTGATTTCGACCTGTCCGTTGTAGATTTCAGGAACTTCCAATTCAAGCAGCCGGCGCAGCATGTTACGGTGACTGCGGCTGAGCACGATTTGCGGGCCGCGGTTGGAACGCTTTACTTCCAGAATGTAGGCGCGCAATTTATCGTGAGGCTTGTAGCGCTCGCCGGGAATCTGCTGATTGCGGGGCAAAACAGCTTCAGCACGTCCCAGGCTAACAGTGATCATTGAAGGATTCACGGCCTGTACAGTGCCGTTAATCAAATCGCCTTCGCGAGAGCTAAATTCGTCAAACAGAGTATTGCGTTCGGCATCCCGAATCTTTTGTAGAATAACCTGCTTGGCGGTTTGGGCAGCAATCCGACCAAAGTTTTTGGTGGTGCGGTCTACCAGCACCATCACCATATCACCAAGATTAGCTTCCGGTTCGAAAAAGCGCGCTGTTTCCAGATCAACCTCGGTACGGTCGTCTAAAACAGAATCCACCACTTCTTTTTCAACCATGATGCGCGGGCGTCCGTTAGAGTCAATCTCCGCTTCTACGCGTTGAGATTTGCCGATCCCGGCTTCGCGCTGGTAAGCAGAAACGAGCGCATTGCGCAGCGCTTCCAATACGGTATCACGCGGTAATGCGCGTATATCCGCAATTTCATTGAATGCGAGTTCAAACTCACTTTTCATGGGGCTTTACTCTAACTCCCGGAATGTCTCAGCGCGGTGGATATCCGTGCGTAAACATTGCCAACTAACGAAAAAGTGGGTCAAAGCCCACTTTTTCTGCACAGATGTCTGAATTGTATCACGGGTAAGGTTTGTGATTCAAGTCCTGCCTCACAAAATTGTTATAAAAATCGAAGAGACTACGTAGGTTAAAGAACCAGCACAGACGTTGATTACGCTTTGACAGGCTCTATAACGCTGAAATCCTCAAATGTGACGCTGAATCCTGAACCAAGCGGTGTGGCGATCATCATACCAACAGCGAGCAGCGGTTCGCTGGTAAGATAAGCCTGCCGGATCAGATGATATTGTTGCTGCCCATTTGTTGAATAAGACACTTCGATTGTGTCATCTTGCCGGTTTACACGCATCCAAACTGCTGATGGGGAAGGCGTGAGAGGTTGGATTGACCAATCAGAATAGGTTTTGGTGACGACTGCGCTGGCATGTTGAATTCCATTGTAAAGTTCGATGCCGCATTTGAGCCACGTCATTTCGTCCAGCCGAATCATTAGGCCGGCCTGATCGTACTGATCTTTGAATTGACCGGTAAACTTCACCTCAGCAGCAAAGTCACCGGAAATTTTCTGGAAGTAGAAATGACCGTTATCGGCAAACGGGCCGCCCGGCTTCTTTCGCCAGAAATCAGTGTTTGGCGTGCTGGTAACGTGAATTTTGCTGCCTTCAGCGCGCCATTCAGCGGGTGGGTTAAACCATTCCATTGAGGCTTAACCCACCGCTTCAAAGGTGGTTTCAGGTGTTGATTCGATGATAGGCTGTACCTCCAGCGTTACTTCGGAACTGCTTTCAACGGATACACCCTCGATTACACTTTCTACCGCGCTTTCACCACCGCTATCTTCGTTGTTGCCAACGAGATCGGGATCAATAGAAACTGCGGGCGCGGCCGGGAACGGCGGGAACCGCAAAAGACGATTTGCGCCTGTATCTACCACATATACGCTGCTATCAGGAGCAACAGCGATACCGCCAGCTATATTGATCTGCGTCAAATCTAATGGCTGGTCGCTAGGCTGGCCGAAGGAACCCACGCAGTTCCCTTGAGTGTCGTACACCAAAACACGGCCCGCATCCGGATCGCCCACATAGAGCAGCCCTCGCGGCTCATCCAGCGCAATATACGGGCGGTTGCCTTGATCTTCGTACCAGCCGCGCACGTCAAAGGCATACATGGGAGTGCCATCCAGCGCGAAGACAGAGATGCGCTGGTTCCAGGTATCGGCGACATATAAACGATCCGAACCGAGAGCGATGCCCGATGGCTCATCGAGTTGGCCAAGGCTGCTGCCCGCTGAACCGATATCCCGTATCCATTCACCTGTTGGCGTATAGACGCGAATGCGCTTGTTGCCTGTGTCAGAGATGTAGACATTACCATCTGGCCCGATTTCGATATCGCGCGGCCCCCAGAAGCCGTCGGTTGGCTCGGTCTGGGCTTCGGCGCCGAACAAACCGGGCTGCCCCCAGGCAGTTAGCAGGGTTTGTGATGCTGAATCAAAATTGGCGATCCGGTAATTCCATGTGTCAGCGATCCACAAATTACCGCTGGCATCGAAGTCTACGCCGTTAGGACGGTTAAGCGGCAGAGAGGAGTCGCCACCGGTGAACTCGCCCACAAACGCGCCGTTGAGGTCGTACCGGGCAATGCGATTGTTAAATTCGTCTGCCACATACACGCCGCCATCGGGAGCAATTGCAATATCGAGCGGGTGATTCAACGGCATTGGCTGGCTTGCCGGATCGCCAAATGCATATTGCGCCGGTAGGAGTTGCCAGTTATCTACGCACAGATTTTGCCCGATGGTCTGTCCGGTTGATGCCACAATCGTGCCATCCCCTACGCCAAGATTCCAGATTTGCGAGGCGATGTCTTTACGAACATAAAAATACAGACGTTCGCCCGGATTCCAGTTGTTGACGCTAAAATCTTCACCCGTCGCATTACCGTAGGCGGTAAAATCACGATTCAGCCAGATATCCCAAAGCCCGCGTCGAATATTGCCTGCACCGGTGTTCGATGGCGAAAAGTCCCACGCGCCCTGCATTCGGTTCGCGTCCAGATTATAGTAATTCCAACTTGGCCACCACATACGCATATACTCAAAGCGATAATAGTCGTCGCCCAACAACGGCTCAACGCGAGAGCGAATGTCCTGACTTGCATATACAGCGACAGCATCATTCAGTGCTTCCGGTGTCGGGTTTCCGCCGAAAAACGTGGCATTGGTGAGATCGCGGAAGTACCATGTGACTGGCCAGGCATTACCACCCCAGGCAAATCGCAGATTCATTTCGCCAGCCGTTCGGCGGCTTAAATCTTCGATCTGGCTCATCATTAACTTGATTCCCGGCGCGGCATGTGCATACACCATATATTCCAGCGCGTAATCGTAATTGACATACGCCGCCATCCAGGCAGTACGCGCAGTCATCACTGAAAGGCCAAGGAATGTACCCAGAGCTATCATTGATCTGAACTGCCGCCAGCCAACGCGACGCGCGACTTGATAAATCAAAATGCACAGAACAACGGCAATCGCGATCAACGCAAACCAGAGATTTCGATTCTGCTGGTCAACGACCGTTAAGCCACTGACCAGAGGCTGCCATTCATTGAATACAAATGGGGAGAATATCTGGAACAACGCGATGGCCAGTGGCGTGAACAACAGCAAGAAAATCCAGCCGCCTTGACGGAATCGCTGCCATTCAATACGGTCAAAAACACGACCAAAGAACCACCCTGTGAGCAGAATCATGGGCAGTGTCAAATGGGTTGCAAGCCAGGGCATCTTCTCGCCTGCCAGTGTAAAGGCTATGAAGATATAGATCGCCCAGAAGGCAACAAAAAGGGTGAAAGGCAGCCGTCTTAAGCGATTTGGGCCGAAATATTCGGCGCGCCGCATTTCTTCAACGGTCTGAATGGCTGGCGCAGGATCTGGCGTTTCTTCAACCGGTAGTTCAAGCACTTCACCCGGCTCCGGTGAGAGGCTATTAGCCACATCAAGTTGCGCTTCGCGTACACGTTTGGCAGTTAGCCGGTCGCGGCGAAATGCCCAGAAGGCTGTCAAGCCAGCGGCCATCGCAAAGAAGCTGCCAATCATTGGCAGATACTCGTAAATCGGCATGATCACAAGCTGGTAGTAGTA
>CAZBPB010000060.1:9352-13225 GCA_964493565.1 uncultured Pleurocapsa sp.
CGGTTGGCTGCCGCGTTCTACTCCCTGTTGATCCAGCCAGTATCCTAAACTACCGATCATGCCTGTGACCAACCCTTGAGGATTGGTAAACATGGTTGTAAAGAAGAACGCGAAAATTGCATAAAAGATTGCGGCGCTGATCAGCCAGCGCTTCCAGTTCCAGATCACCCCAAACAGAATCGAGACAGCCATCAGCGGGATGAATGCCAGAAGCATACGTTCATATCCGCCCGGTGAAGTGTCTCTTGGGCTTGCGCCAGTTAAATAGACAGGCAGCGCAGTCAGCCATGGTAAGACCAGCGTCCCCATCAGAATCATAATGTCTAGTTCAGCAAAGCGGTGAAGTGTTTTCCATGTCCCGCGAATTACACTGAAGACTAGCGCTGCTGCTACTGCACCGCAGATGATCCATGTGGCGATAATCGGCGCCATTGTTTCGGCAGTGGTGTCAATGATGTCGTAATCGGGGTCTTCCTGAAGCGATTCACTGCGCGAAGGCATTTTGGAAACTTCTTCGCCAATGATAAGGACGGTTGTTACACCTAGCGTGAGCACGATTATCAGCACAATTTCAAGCCAGGGAACGCGGGTTCGTGTTCGACGGAATGCCCAGATAGCTGTGCCAATAATTAGAATGATCAAGGCAAGTACCAGCACCACTGACCACCCGGCGAACATCGAAAATTCAAGGGTTGGCGTGGTAGTGGTGATGTTTTGAATGGAGGTTAAAAGATATTCAACGCGTGCCTCCAGCGTACCGTAGGTATTCAACGAGATTGAAATTACGGCATAAAAGATAAGCGCCAGGACGCCGCCGAGCAGCGCGTTCGGGAGGGGCGTTTACGAATATGTTGATACAGTCGAACGCCGCAAAAGACGGTTAGAAATAGGCCGAAAATGGCAATATACATGAATGCCACTTCTTTAGAACCAAGGCTCCAAAGCAATGCGGCGGCGAAAATGTAAAGCCAGCGGGCTTTTCGGCGCACGCCTATTGCACCATCCACATACTGGAAGGTACACCAGACCATGACCATGGTGGCAAAGATTGAAGGTGTGTCCTCACGAATATAACGATGATGGAATAATAGAAGTGGGGAAATCAGGATCAGAATGGAGGCTATCAGCGCCCCGGTACGTCCTAACCATCTCCTGAAGAGCAGCGGGAACAAGACCATCAACACGCCGAGGATAGCTGGATACAACCGTGAAGTGAAATCGTTTGCCCCGAAGAGAGAGTACATGAGCGCCGTAACATGGAACAAAATTGGCCCATGCATTAGCGGCGTATGCTGAAAATCACCATTTAATGAGAGCAGATACGAATAGTAGGTATGCAAGCTCTCGTCATGACTCATCGTGCGATCACCCAGACCTGCAAATCGGGTGGCGATAGCAACAACAACGATCACAGCGTAAGCAATGAAATACCAGTTTAAGACAACAGGCCGGGACAATAAGCGGCTGATCATGTCAGTACGCTGTGTCTGCGGCGGGGTGTAAGTAGCTGCCATTCAGTTCTACCTCTACAAGTGGTTCCGGGTTGATTTAGCTTCAGGGCGCGTCAGTTGCGCCAGCTTGAACAACAGGTGAGTAATTGGGTTGTGCTGGCGGGGTTGCCGCCGTTGCTGAATATTCCGTCGCAGCAACTGCGACAGTGTGACCTTCCTCAGTGGCGATAGCCGAAGCGCCTGCTTCGGTTTCCCGTGTCAATACAACCATCGCTACCGGTGTAGGCGGTAGTGGCAGCGAAATGACTAATCGCTGCTGACTGATGAACCATGGCAGTAAAACTGCGGCGACAACTATCAGCGCCGCGATGCCGAAACGTGCCGGATCTTTCTGAAACGGCGAAATGCGCGGTTGGCTTATTCCTGTTTGCACCGCCGACCAGATGTTTTCCAGTCGCGATGTCTCTGCCTGACCAATCGCTGGCAATAGCTGGCGCAGCTCGCCGGTTATTTCGCGCTGCTGAAGGTAACTACTATAACAGGCATTGCAGGTATCAATATGTGAAGCCACCTGAGCGCGGGCCTCACGGGAAAGCTCACGCCCGATATAGCCGGATAAAAGCGTTCGGCATTCGCCACAAGTGATAGAAGAATGTGAGTTCATCATCGTGCTCACTCTAACTACTCTGTATTCCATACCAGTAGTTCGTCTAGCAATCCCTGCCCGTGTAATCCGAGCGTGCCACGCAAAGTATCATGGCCTAAACGCACACGACTTTCCGCCGTTTTTTGCGGACATCCCATTACTTCAGCAATTTCACGGTATGACAGACCATGACCGTAGCGCAGCACTATAGCTTCGCGCAGCCTTGGGTTCAACTCTACCAATGCCTTTTCAAGACCATCTTTCGCATGTTGGCGGGCAAGCGCCGCCTCTGGCGTTTCGCTTCTAGGGGCTGGCAGTCCGATATTGAGTAGGACGGTGAGATCCACTATCGGCATCTTGTGCTTCCGGTACATATTGCGGCATCGGCAAATTGCGATGGTATAAAGCCATGTTTTTAGAGAAGAGAGCGATGCATCAAAACGGTATAAGTTTTTAAAGGCATAGACGAAAGACTCTTGCGTTACGTCTTCGGCGTCTTCGCGGTTTAGCAGCAGGCTGTAGCAAAGGCGGTAAAGGCCTGGCGCAAATAGATCGTAAAGCGCAGCGAAGCCCGATTGATCCCCTTTCAGGCAGCGTTCTACAAGCTCTTTTGTCAGTTCAGCATCCGGTGTGCTGGAATTCATGTGCTGCTGCTTTCACGCATCTGCTGTGCATTACCCTTGTACACAAATTATGTCGGATTCCTCACGGATTCGGGTTGCTGTTATTACTGCCCTGCCAGATATCCTGACGCAGCCACAGATAAGCATTCTGGATGATCTGCGTATCTGCGCTGCGACCACTCACTTCCATTTTAGTCCACCACGATAGCAAATCAGCTGCGGATAGGGAACTCATTGACCATTCGCGGGCTACTGTAAAATCCTGCCCGACGTAGGGGCCGCTCAGATCGGGAATAATGTTTGAATCGATGACTACAACCGGATCGCCCGCGGCTTCTGATGGCTCACGGACGTATTCCGCGTTTTGAAAACGGCGTGTTGCCCACGAAACCCGGCTGTCCTGTGCCGTCAGCAAGCTAACCGGCATTAGCTGAAAGCCATTGGACTGGCGATCAGCCACGTCATCCAGCGTTTCTGTAAGCAGGAATAGGTCGTTGTCAGTGGCATTAAAATGCCAGGGTTCAAGCGGATTCTCAGCATTAGGTAGGGAAAGTCGCCAACCGCTGCCAAGGGAAGTGAGTGTTCCAAAGCACAACACTGCCAGTCCGATGCCGCGCAATACGGTCGTTACGTTCCACAGGCTGACGGCGAGAAAAATTGAGACAGCTCCAAACAGGGCAACCACCATCAGTAAGATCAGGGATGATGGTTCTATCGGGGCAGTCCAGATTTGACCATTTGCGCTGTACATTAAGGCACGCGCAACATCATGAACCGCAAGTGTGAATACAGCGAGCAGTGCCAGCGCGACTAATGCGACGGCAAACCGCGCCCATACTGGAATTTCCCAGCTTGAGGGGTCAGTGTCAATTCGCAGCAACTCTACCGTTAAGCGCGCCGCCAGCCCGGTAAGCGGGATCACTGTCCACAGCGCGTGCGCGGCGGATCCGCCGGAAAATAATGCGGATGCCGCTGTGCCAGCTAGAAACCACACGGCCAGAAATCGGGTTGCCAGCGTTAGCCTATCCTGACGCCAGATCACGATTAGCCCGGCAACACCCAGAACCCAGATAAATGGTTCGTAGAAAAGCGACACAATCAGGGGATATGCGGCAGGCTGCCCCGCGCGGCCTAAGAACCCCTGTATTGTGCC
>CAZBPB010000061.1:0-1387 GCA_964493565.1 uncultured Pleurocapsa sp.
CGCCGACACCTCGGCACCCGCCAGCGAATAGCGGAAAATGTTGTCAATGAACAGCAGCACGTCCTTGCCTTGATCGCGGAAGTATTCGGCCATTGCCAGACCGCTCAAAGCGACGCGAAGGCGCACTCCCGGCGGCTCATTCATCTGGCCGAAAACCATTGCCAGTTTGGGAAGCACGCCAGCTTCTTCCATTTCGTAATAAAGAGCCGTGCCTTCACGGGTACGCTCTCCCACGCCGGCAAACACTGACAAACCAGCGTGCTGCGTGGCAATCGAGTTGATAAGTTCCTGAATAGTGACCGTTTTACCCACACCCGCGCCGCCGAAAATGCCGGTCTTGCCGCCTCTGGTCATGGGGGCGATCAGGTCAATAACCTTCATGCCAGTTTCGAAGACTTCGATACGTGTCGCCTGTTCAGAGAAGTCCGGCGCTTCAGCATGAATTGGGCGGCGCGGCGTTTCTGGCGCCAATGCTTCGCCAAGGTCAATCGGGCGACCAAGCACGTTGAATACACGACCCAACGCGGCTTCACCCACTGGCACAGTAATTGCTGAGCCTGTGGCAAATACGGCAACTCCACGGGGCAAGCCGTCGGTGGTGTCCATTGCAACCGTACGAACCACATTGTTACCCAGTTGAAGCTGGACTTCGAGAATCAGGTCTTCTTCGCCTTCGCGCGGCACACGCAGCGCATCGAAAATTTCCGGAAGGCCACCCTCTGGAAATTCTACGTCAACAACAGCGCCCAACACCTGCGAAACGCGTCCTTGAATTTCTGCCATCTGTCTTTATCTCCTGACCTTAATTCCGCTAGGCGTCGCGCCCTGCGACGAGTTCATTTTGAAGTGCGTTTAGACCATCCCAATCGCCACTGCTTGCGAGCGCAGCCTGCTTCGCCCACGAACCAATTGCCGGCGGGATCAACTTGATACCGCCATTGATAAGTGCAGCACGGAGCGATTCTTCGCTTGCCAAAGCTAGCTTTTCGTAGGTATCAAATCCAGCCGATACAAGAATGGATGAGAGTTTCGGACCAATACCCTCAATCTTCGTGAGATCGTCCGAAGATACAGCCTTAGCTGATTTTGCTTTCGGCCTACTGCTATTTTTCGGTTGTTCAAGCATCTGCTGCTGGTAAGCGCCTAAAACATCAGCGGCCTTCTTATCCAACGTTGCCTGAAGCGCCTCGGCACCACCGACGATATCCAGAATTTCACTGGTGATACCTGCCTGACGCGCCTTGTTGTAGATCAAGGTCAGGTCAACAACCAGACCTTCGGAATTATCGGTCGCGTTACGCATCGCCACCATACGTGCCGAGTGCTCGCTGGCCTTGCTTTCCAAAATTGCCTGATAGAAAGTCAACTGTGTAAAGCGCGGCACAAT
>CAZBPB010000061.1:1397-3735 GCA_964493565.1 uncultured Pleurocapsa sp.
GCGCTGGCTGGCGAAGCCTTCACCCCGCTGTCGAATTTCTTCGAGAATCGCTTCCGGTGATGGTTCAAACTCGTATTGAAGCGCACCCGTCGAAACACGAGGGGCTTCTTTGATGTATTCTGCAGCTACCTGATCGTCAGTCTCATATGGAGAAAGCGGCAGCAAGCGCAGCACTGTGGGGCGCTGGGTCAATGTGTTTACAAAGTCGGTATAAGCGACGAAAACTTCATCTACCTCACCGGACAAAAACCCATCAATTGCCAACTGGGTTACAGGGCGAAACTGTGCAAGCGTTCCTTCATCGGGATTAGGAAATTCGGCAATCACATCCTTGCGCAAGCGGGTTACGGTATCGCGTCCCTTGCGTCCCACAGTGACCCATTTCGTAGACGAAACGCAAGCCTGCGCGGATGACATTTGAATTGAAGGCGCCGGCAAGGCCGCGATCTGAAGTCACCAGAATGATCAAGGTATTCTTGACTTCGGAACGAGCCGTCAACAAAGGATGCAAACCTTCACTAGATTTCCCGCCGGTGCTCTGTACATTCAGCAGAATTTCCCACGCCTTTTCAGAGTATGCGCGGCTTGCAAGCACCAACGACTGTGCACGACGCACACGGGAAGCAGAAACAGCTTCCTGAGCGCGTGTAATCTGACCGATATTTTTGACGCTGCGAATGCGGTTCTTTACTTCACGTGCGCTTGGCATTTAAACCTCCCATCGCGAACATGTGTTAATTCCAGTTCGCGTTGAAGTCTTCAATCGCACTCTTCAGCTTCGCTTCCGCGTCGTCTGAAACAACCTTCTTATCTGCAATTTCGTCAGCTAACGACGCGTGTGCCGAATGATAGGTACGCAGGAAGGCAGCCTGCCATTCCTTGATACGGGCGGTCGGAATATGATCCAGATAGCCACGCGTACCAGCATATAAGATCGCAACCTGGTCAGTTAGCGAAAGTGGCTGGTATTGAGGCTGCTTAAGTAGTTCAGTCAGGCGTGTACCGCGATCCAACTGACGCTTGGTTGCTTTGTCAAGATCAGAACCGAACTGAGCAAAAGCTGCCAGCGAACGAAACTGCGCAAGGTCAAGACGCAGGCCGCCAGCCACTTTCTTCATGGCCTTGGTTTGCGCGTCACCACCTACACGGCTAACGCTGATACCTACGTTGATCGCAGGACGCTGACCGGCATTGAAGAGTTCGCTTTCAAGGAAGATTTGTCCGTCGGTAATGGAAATCACATTTGTTGGAACATACGCCGAAACGTCACCCAACAGCGTTTCAATAATCGGAAGCGCGGTCAAACTACCGCCGCCGCGCGCATCGCTCATCTGAGCAGCACGTTCCAGCAACCGACTGTGGAGATAGAACACGTCACCAGGATAGGCTTCGCGTCCCGGCGGACGGCGCATGAGCAGGGAAACTTCGCGATATGCCCAGGCGTGCTTGGAAAGATCATCGTAGACTACCAATGAATCTTTGCCGTTTTCCATGAACCATTCACCGATGGCGCAACCGGAATAAGGGGCGATGTACTGGAGCGCGGCAGCTTCAGAAGCCGAAGCCACAACAACAGTGGTGTATCGCGCCAGCTTCTTCAAGCTGAGCCACCAGACGCGCAATTTCACCACGACGCTTACCAATCGCGACATAAATGCAATACAGATCCTGCCCCTTCTGGTTCAGGATGGTATCAACCGTAATCGCCGTCTTACCGGTCTGGCGGTCACCGATGATCAACTGGCGCTGACCACGACCAACGGGGGTCATTGCGTCAATAGCGGCGATGCCTGTTTGCACGGGACGACCGACGTTCTTACGCTGCATAACGCCGGGAGCGATACGCTCGATATTGTAGTACTCGGTGCTTTCGATAGGACCGCGACCATCAACCGGCTCGCCAAGGGCATTGACCACGCGGCCAACCATACCCATGCCCACCGGAACGGACGCGATACGCCCCAACGGGCGCACTTCGTCGTTTTCGTTGATGGTGTCGTATCCACCCATTACGATGATACCGACATTGTCCTGCTCCAAGTTGAAGGCAATGCCAGTAGAGCCGTTGCTGAAACGCACCAGTTCGCTGAAGCGCACGTTTTGAAGACCGCGTACACGGGCGATGCCGTCACCGACTTCGTCAACGAAGCCAACTTCCACTGATTCGACAGCAGGGGAATAGTCCTTGACCTGATCAATAAAAGACTGGAAAAGATCGCTGGAGACTTCCGTCATGTGGTTCTCCCAAAATCAAATATGAAAGGATACAGCACTAATGCGCCGACCCGAACTAGACGGCGCAGAAAGACCAAGTGTAAATTTCAAGGAGATTTAGGAT
>CAZBPB010000061.1:3745-10029 GCA_964493565.1 uncultured Pleurocapsa sp.
TGAGGCGCATTAGAATCTCCCCACAGAGGGTATTTTACTAAATCCGATTTCAGTTGTCCACTTTTTCACAAACGAAATTTCAGATCGTTGGGCGCCAAGCGAAAACGTTTCAACGGCCTAAATCTAAAAGCCTATCATTACTGGCAGGGACAAAGCAGAGCAAAAACCCTTTTTCTACCGGATCCATAAAAAACGGACTTCCCTGCAAATCACACTCGAAATGCTGCCTTAACAGATGAAGTGCCGCGGTTGCATTTGGATCAACAAACAGCGCTAAATTTTGATCATCTGGCAGATTAGCCATGAATGTTTCATCTATTTCCGATGTCGCTAAAGAAAGATACATCAACGTGGCTGGATCAGCATGAGTGACAATATTGATCCAGAGCTGAGGCACATTAATATCGGCAGCAAATTCGCTGATCTGGTAAATTGACGTGTTATCGGGAAAACCAAAAGAACGAAATGCCACATCAAATGTGTCTGGATATGGTTTGGAGAGACGCGCCTGTTTTTCCAATAAGGGCACGTGCCAGCGATAGTAGTAGTTTAACTGTGCCACGCTGATAACTACCACCAGGCTTATTCCTAAGACAGCCGCGATCTGCCGCGTAACGGATAATGGCTGGTTTTTGGCAGGTTCTCTTGATCGCAGTGCTATAAAAACGTGCGTCCAAATAGAAGGCAGTAGATAGCGCAATCCAACAGCAACTACAATCGCCACCGCAGGAAACACCACGTGCCAACGCGCGAAAACAGCGCTATCTCTGAGCAATGCATTGGTCAGTCCCGCAGCCACAATCCATAGCGTAATGATAAAAGCAGGGGAACGCCACCGCCACAAAAGATAACCCATACCCATCAGGAAAAAGGGCACCACGTAAACCAGCATCATCGGCGTATCACCACCGTACAATACGGCGATTTCTGGCTGATGCACATAGACCGTAAAGGGAAATAGAATGCGCCTGACTAGCCCTATGGCTTCTTCCTCAGTCAGTCCATCATCCATAGGTTCTGTAAACAGGTTGATACCCCCGGATGTCGTTAACCGAGGGAAAATATCATCACCCTGACTAAACGTACTGTAGTAATTTGGCATCGCTGTCATTATCGCCGCCACTGTCACTATCATGATGCCATGCCAAGAAATCTTTGGGGGCGGGTTGATAGTTTTCTTAAACCTTCGTGCGATAGATACAACAATGAACCACGTCAATGCGAGAATAAACCAACCTAAAATTAAGGGGACGAAAAACAACCGTCCCGCTTCAAAGAAATATTGTGTTAGGCCAAGCGAAACACCAGCTAGCACCCAATCAAGACGGCGATTTGAGCCTATCCCCTTAACGATGAACCAGATCGCCAGCGTACCGAACAGCGCATCAGCAATATGCATATGGGCAAGTCGGCTGAAGTGAATATGCGGCGGGAAAGTCATTAACACCAATCCCGCTACAACTCCGGCGATACGGTCTTTGAATAAATCGCGCGCAAGTAGGTAAACCACAACCACCGTTAGTGAGCCTACAATGACAGCGGTTAACCGGACAGTGGTTACTGAGCGACCAAGCAGGTTCATCAGTTCGCCTTGCCATTGTGAAAAAAGCAGCGTTGGCACATATTGAGATGGACGAGCAACTAGCCCCACCATGCCACCGTAGTAATGGTTAATTCCTTCGATTGCGGGGCCCTCATCAATATTAACCCGCAATCCTGTTTCCAAATCCCACACACGCACGAGGAACGCCCCGAGAAAGATCAGCAAGATGATGAACACTTCGCTGTGCTCTCTTAACCAGGCGATACTCAGGTATGTTCGAATTGAAGAACGCTTGAAGGGGAACGAACGAATGTTTCCTAAGCCCAGTATTAGGAGTGTAATCCCACCGTAAAAAATTACCCCTTGAAGCCACATCGGCACGCGAGGCATATCCACGAAAATAACACGACCACCAATTTCACCACTCAACAGCAACAATGCTACCCCTGCCAAGGTAACAGGCAGGTTACTATGCAACGGCTGAATCGAGTTGTTAGTAACCGCAACAATCTGTACTGATGGTGGTGCGATCTTTAGAGAAATCCAAAGTGCCACAAGCCCGCCTATCATGAGCAAAGCAGGCTCTGTAAAATCGGGGTAATAATCCGGGTACGGGGCGAATTTCACGGCGCTGTAGATCATTAGCACAAACGCAAGCAGCATAAAAAATGCTGAAATAAGGTAGCGGTTCCTATCAATAAATCCACGAATTGAACGGAGACTGCCAGATACGTTCCGCACACTCTTAAAGCTGAACTTCGCATCAACAGCGACGAAAGCAAGACTGCTGATTACTACGATAACCAGAATACGCAGCGCAAGTTTGTCTGCCGGGATGAGCAGCGCAACTAACACACCGATTGCCGGGAAAATTAAATAGAAGAGCTTGTCAATAATTTGGCGCACCAGCAGCCCCGTTCTTTCACCGTTTGAATGAGTGTTTGAGAGATATCAGCAGATTTACTCAAACTTAAGCCTATATCTGGCGAGTGAGGTTTCGAACTCTAGATTTAGTCGTGCAAATTGGCAAAAAGACGCGTGAATATCTGTTCGCAGCGCACTATTGAGCTTTATGTGCCTGCTAAACAAACGGGCTATCCGCTCAAATAGCCTGTTCAACCAGATTATAAAGCAATTGAAATACGGCGTGAGTAAGGAAGCGATTTCGGGATTTTTTACTGCTAGAATATTAGGCACACACGCAAGAGGTTTTTTATGCGGATTCCCGCTGAGCAAGGAATACAATCATGAGCTATGAAAAAGTATTGGAACACATCCAGGCAACCTGGCCGAGTTTAGTTCGTGAAAACCACACCGACAGCGGCACGCTGATCGGGCTACCCTATCCTTATATCGTGCCCAGCAGCAAGACGATGTTTCAGGAGATGTATTACTGGGACAGCTACTTCATCTCGCTCGGTCTGATTGGCTCTCGCTATGAGCAGCACATCATTGATATGACTGAGAACATCGCGTACTTGCTTGAGCGTTTCGGCGTGATGCCTAATGCCAGCCGTTATTACTTTTTGTCGCGATCACAGCCCCCCTTCTTCACGCGGCAGATTCGGCTGGCATATGCACTAAAAAATGGCGATCTCGGCTGGCTCAAACGGATGATTGATGTAGCGACCCGCGAACAGGAAACGGTATGGTACGGCACATCGCACCCTCATTTCCGACGTGTATATCGCGGACTTTCACGCTACTACGATATCAATGTTCTGGATGTTCTGGCTTCGTGCGAAAGCGGATGGGATCACAGCACCCGCTGTGATGATCGCTGGTTGGATCACCTGCCGGTAGATTTGAACTCAATTTTATATGTACGCGAACTTGATCTGGCATGGGGCTGCGACCTACTGGGCGAACCGGATAAAGCGGATATGTGGCGAGCAGCCGCAAAAGAACGCGCTGAAACCATGCAAGAACTGATGTGGGATGCCGAAGACGGCTTCTTCTTTGACTACGATTATAAAAATGAACGCCGCACACGATCTGCCCCGTCACTGGCCGGATTTTTCCCATTGTGGGCAGGCATAGCCACGCCGCAACAGGCCGCCGAGATCGTTGAGCGATGGCTGCCCAATTTTGAGTTTATAGGCGGACTCGTAACCACACTGGAAAGCCGCGAAAAACGACAGTGGGCATTCCCAAATGGATGGGCGCCTTTACAGTGGATTGTAACGGAGGGGTTGCAGGGCTACGGATTTACAGAAGCAGCAAACCGCTTGCGTACAAAATGGTGCGACAACTGCGCCGAGGAGTATTCCTTAACAGGCGAATTGTGGGAAAAGTACAACGTTGTGGAGCCGCATCAGAAAACTGAAGAAGGCCTTTACGGTCAGGTTAAAGGCTTTGGCTGGACAAACAGCGTTTTTGTCGAATTCATCAGGAAGCTAGACTCATAAAGGGGCGGCTGAGCGCCCCTTCTACATAAGGGTCTCTGGTCACGCCTTATTTTTTTCCTGGGCGTCGCCCAGTTCTACAGAACGCCGATAGGCTGCCCAGACGCCATCGGCAATAACTGTGCGCAAGCCGCCCTTCTCAAGTTCATACAGGGCGGCAGCTGAAGTGCCGCCGGGGCTGGTGACCTGATTACGCAAAGGCGCGGGGTGTGTATTAGACTGAATGGCATAATCCACTGAACCGCGTACCGTTTGCAGCACGAGCTGTTCGGCATCGCGCCGCGAAAACCCGAGATGCACGCCAACATCAATGAGGGCTTCCATGAACAGAAATACATAGGCTGGCCCGCTGCCGCTGAGCGCAGTTGCCATATCTAGAAACTTCTCATCTTCAACGTAGATTTCTTCACCCAAAGCCTGAAGCATCGTGCGCGCGTGTTCACGCTGTAGATCAGGTACCTCGGCGGTTGCCGTCCAAACGGTAATCCCCTGCCCGATCTGTGCCGGCGTGTTTGGCATTGAACGCACTACGCTGGCATTGCCAAAACTCTTGCTCAAGGTGCTAATACGCACACCAGCCAGAATGCTCAATATCAATTTAGCGTGTTTAGCGCTGCCGTCTACAGATTTTGCTACGTCGCCAACGACCTGCGGCTTGGTGGAAAGCACAACGATTTCAGCATCCCGCGCGGCTTCGGCGTTATTCTGGGTGAAATTGACACCATAACGCGCAACCAGTTCATGCCCTCGCTCACGGCGTGGATCCGAGGCGATAATTTGATCACCGGTAAGCAGCCCTTGATCAACAAGACCCTTCATCATGGCTTCGGCCATTACGCCACTGCCGATAAATGCGACTCTTGTGTTTTGCAGTACCATCGCCCCCCCGATCTTAACGAAACTGGATTAGGCCTATACCATCACCAGACAATTACAATTCAGAATATGGGTATTCCTGCTGCCACAACGCTTGAGCCTGTGCAATTCGGTCTTCAAATACCTGTACACCTAATCCCAATCCCGTAGGAACTCGCAAGGTGCTGTCCGGTTGAAGCTCGAACGGCGGCTCTGTCAGGTCGGTCACGAAATAACGATTAGTGGCTGAAATATCGCACGGAAGGGTGACACCGGGCAGAGACGCAAACGCAGCGTTGGCTGCGCGTCCAATGCCAGTTTCCATCATGCCGCCGATCCACAACGGCGCATCCTGCTCAACACATACTTTGTAGATTTCGAGGCTTTCGGTGAACCCGCTCACCCGCGATGGTTTCAAATTGATGATACGGCAAGCACCCAGTTCAAAAGCCAGGCGCGCGTCATCTGCTGAATGAATACTCTCATCAAGGCAAATCGAGGTTCTCAACTGTGGCTGCAATTTACTGTGCTCATATATATCAAAGTAGCCGAGCGGCTGTTCCAGCATCAGCAGATTAAGATCATCAACCTGCTTCAAATGTTCGGCATCTGCCAGCGTATACGCGCTATTGGCATCCAGCATCAACATAATATCGGGGAACTGCGTCCGTACTGCACGCGCCAATTCTACATCCCAACCGGGCATGATCTTCAGCTTGATGCGCGTGTAGCCTTCACCTAAACGCTTGCGGATCACAGCGATAGTTTCTTCGATGGTAGGCTTGATGCCGATGCTAACGCCGACTCTGGCAACACCACGCCCATCGTTACCTGACGGCAAGTGATAAGAAAACGCCTGCGCAATAGACAAGCCGTTTGCCTGCGCCCACGCATCCCAGACTGCCTGTTCAAGGCTGTGCTTAGCCAATGGATGACCTCGCGTGTGAGCGAGTATTTCCGGCACATCCGTAGGCGATTGTATAGTCTTGCCAAGCAGCGCGGGAATTAGAAATTCACGGAGCACGTGACTGGCAGTACCCATTGTCTCTGAGCTGTAGCCGGGGTGAATTTCAACGGGCGCTTCGCCCCAACCCACCAATCCATCCTCCGTAGTGATTTTAGCGAGGACAGCGGTTTTAAATGGCTCTTCGCCGAAACTGGTGCGCAGCTTCTCGACAAAGGGCATAGCAATAGAAAATTGCTCGATTGATTTGACGGTGATTGATTTCATTATTGGCATCCTGAATCGGTACAGCTAATTTAGGTTCATGGTTTCAAACTGCGGGCCTTGATAACTGAGGAGATAGAAACAGCGATCTCGCCCCTCATGCTTTTCACGCAGAAAATCGGTCACGATGTAGTCGAAATTGAACATACGATGGAAGATCATACGTGTATGTTCACGCCAGCGAATAGCTAAAGTCGGGTTGCTCTGGACTATATCCGGATAACTCAATGGGATTTCCAGCAGCGCCAGCGTT
>CAZBPB010000061.1:10039-13123 GCA_964493565.1 uncultured Pleurocapsa sp.
TTTTACTGATCGTAACCGGGATGGTTTCATCATCCGGCGGAAGCACAATACCATCACTGGATCGAGTGGTCGGATTCAAAATGGGCGTTTCTGCCTCAAAATACTGCGCCAGTGTCAAATCTGCGCGCGTTCCAAACAGCCGCTCTTCTACGCGCCGGTTGGTTACCCACCATTCTGCCAACAATCGATCAGATGAACCCAGAGTCGTTAGGCCGCCGCGTTCCTGCGTACCGTAGTAGTTTTCAAGATATGTCGGGCAGGTCACGCCCAACTTACGCACATTCAACTGCGCATTTAATGCTAGCAAGGGATCAAATGTCCATTCCACAAGCCGAACGCCCTGTTTAATTGCCAATTCACGCTGAGCACGTTTCAGGCGAAAGCCGATTCCCTTACCGCGGTATTCTGGAAGCACGACCATACGCTTGGACACGATCTGTAAGTTCGCCATTGCAGGGCGGCGAGAATCTTCCATATTGGTACCAAGAAAACCTACTAACACGCCAATCATTTTGTCGCCATCGAAGGCAGTGAGTACATGCCCGCCATGATTGGCAATTGAAAACAGCATGTGTGCCGGAATTACCGACTCTGCATCATCGCCCCAGTAGTGATGCTGCAGATCCACGACATTATCTAGCTCATCAAGCTGAAAAAGTGGTCTTATTTGTAGGTTCAATTCTGCCATTATACGAATCCCTATAAATCCGTCATGCCGATTGCGCGTACTAAATCACACGTGGTCGGCGGCGAAAGGTATTGCGCCAGATTTCGCGCCCATAATGCCGACCACGCATATAAGTTACTAGTGTATCTTCCAACCGTTTAGGGCGTATCTCGAAATATTGTGAAAGGTTGCCGATACGCGCAGTGCGATTGGTCGCCAGAATATCCATCCACTGCTGAGTGATCAACACACGAGGCAAAAGCCGGCTATATACGGCGGTTAGCCAGCGCAGCAAATAAGGAGGCACACCGATAATTGGCCTGCCAGCGCCTGAAACCCGCATGATCGTGCGTATCAAATCTTCAAGCGTGATATATTCCGGGCCACCGATTTCAATCACCCGATCAACGGTATCAATATTCTTGAGCGTTCCAGTTAAGGCATTGATCAGATCGTCAATATAGATTGGATGAAGGACAACTTCACCCCGCCCCGGCATTAAAAAGAAGAACGGGTTTGTACGAAGCTGCATGGCAATATGATTGAAGAATGCATCATCTGGCCCGAAGATCAAGCCGGAACGAATGATGGTATAGGCGATGCCGCTGCTCTTGATGGCTTCTTCCACCATTCCCTTGTAACGCAAGAGGGCGTAGGCAGAAGCGGGCGCAGCACCCAGTTGGCTAACAAAGATGATACGCCCTACGCGAGCAGCACGGGCAGCAGTAATCAGATTGCGTGTTCCGATGAGTTCGATGCGTTCCAGATCGCGACGACGCCCCCACCACAAAGCGTTTTCGAGATGGATTATCGCTTGAGCACCAGATACAGCGCGAAACAAGGCTTCATCGTCCAGCACCGAGCCTACTACAACTTCCGGCGGGTTGGGAAACCTTTTATTTAGTTGACTTACACGCGCTTCGTTTAACAATAAGCGCACGGGGTAATCAGCCGCAATGAGCCGTTCGATTAAATGCCGGCCAATGAACCCGGTGCCGCCAGTAACCAATATCATGCTGGGCATCCCTGAAGTGAGCCGCATTATAGCACAGCGAAATTGAGGAGTAACCCTAAGCGCAAAAAAGTGTTAAACCTTGTGAAAGCAGCAGCATTTGCTAGGCTTATACTGACATGAACATAACCGGCAGCGTCATAAACGCTGTGTCTGGAGGAAAATGTGGAACCACGGCGCGTTGTTGTTACTGGCATGGGCATAATGTGCCCCACTGGCAATACTGTTGAAGAAGCGTGGACGAATATCGCCGCCGGGAAAACCGGCATACGCACCATTCAACGTTTTGACACCTCGCACCTCGAAAATCATTTTGGAGGTGAGGTGAAAGATTTCGACCCTGAAGCTTACCTGGGGAGGCGAGAGGCGCGTCGCACTGACCGGGTAACTCAAATGGGTTTGTTTGCCGCCGAACAAGCGTGGAAAGATTCTGGTCTGGAAGTCACCGATGACAATCGCTACCGCATCGGCGTGCTGGTTGGCTCGGGCATTGGCGGCATCACCACTTTGTTCGAGGGTATCAAAGATTATCTCGCCAAAGGGGCGAAATTCGTCAGCCCGCTGCTGGTACCCATGATGCTGCCGGACTCACCTGCGGCAAAAATATCTATGACCTACGGCGTGCGTGGGCCAAACTTCGCCATCTCTACTGCCTGCGCTACAGGTAACGATTGCATTGGTCATGCCACTGAAATGATCCGTAAAGGTCAGATTGATGCGGCACTCGCAGGGAGTAGTGAAGCCGGTCTTGTCGAACTGGCAATTGCCAGCTTCAACAATATGACAGCAATCAGCCGCCGGAACGACGATCCTGAGCATGCATCGCGTCCGTTCGATGCAGATCGTGACGGTTTCGTAATCGGTGAAGGCGCAGCCATCCTGATACTGGAAGAACTAAATCACGCGTTGGCACGCGGGGCGAAAATTTATGCTGAAATTCTGGGATATGGACAAACTTCAGACGCCTACCATGTAACTGCTCCGCTGGAGACTGGAGAAAGCGCGGCAGAGGCAATGAAGCTGGCATTGGAAGATGCCGGGTTAAAGCCTGAGAATATTCACTATATCAATGCACATGGCACCAGCACCCCGCTTAATGATGTTTCCGAGACGATTGCTATGAAGAAAGCGCTCGGAGAAACCGCCTATGAGATCCCGATCAGTTCTACAAAGTCTATGACCGGACATTTGATGGGTGCCGGTGGCTCTGTTGAAGCTATTTTCACCATCATGGCGCTGCGGAACGGCTTTGTTCCGCCTACGATCAATCTCACAAATCAAGACCCACAGTGTGATCTAAACTACACGCCTAATGTGGGTGTGGCACGCAACATTGACATTGCCATGAGTAATTCCTTCGGTTTCGGTGGTCACAACGCAGTACTGATATTCGGCAAGTACAATA
>CAZBPB010000062.1:0-4892 GCA_964493565.1 uncultured Pleurocapsa sp.
AATCACGACCGCGTTATCACGGGCGGCAATTGATTCAGCCATATGGCGCGAGTCGTAGTAAGGGGGCAGCAGCGGCGGCGAATGCTTGTAACTGGCGTCGTGTTCCTCGTCTAGAATGATCACGCCGATATTTTGCAGGGGTGTGAATAATGCCGAACGCGCACCGACCACGATTTTGATCAAACCTTCACGCGCGCGCCGCCATGTGTCGTAACGTTCGGTTTCTGTCAGCCCGCTGTGCACAACCGCTACCTGACCGGGAAAGCGCCCGGCAACACGGCGTACGGTTTGCGGCGTGAGCGCAATTTCCGGCACTAGAAACAGCGCGTTTTGATCCTGCATCAGCGCAATTTCGATGGCGCGCAGGTAGATTTCAGTCTTGCCGCTTCCGGTGACACCATGCAGCAAGAAGGTATGCGGCGCATCACTGTGCATGGCAGTCGAGATTTCTTCAAATGCGGCTGTCTGAGCAGCGGTTAAAGGGGGCGGGGCGGTGGGCAGAAAATTACTGTCTGCAAGCGAATCGCGATAGGTCTTTTTCTCGCCCAGAATAATCAAATCAGCTTCTTCCATTCGCCTCAAGTCGTTGATGTTTGCGCCGGTCTGGGCATACAGCCAGCTTACATCAATGGGGGTATTTTGACGCGCAAGCACCCGCAGCACGCGTAAGGGTTTATCAATCTTGCGCATGTCTACCAGCACTGCGGGTACGTCTTCTGCCCACATAGTCATGGCAATGCGATCCTGCGCGTCAATGCCAGCAAGCCCACGTTCGACCAGCGCGGCAGCATGGGTTTTGTTCGCGCCCGCCAACTTGAGTGCTTTCTTGAGTTCAACGCGCTTGCCTTTAGCATCTGCCAATACTTCCAGCAGGTCGGCCACCTTTGAGGGGCGGGACATCACTTCGACGGCAGACTCAATATGGCGTGGATGTATCGCCAGCATCGCGGTTTCAATCACGCGGGGCTTTACACGCGGCGGAGCCAGCACGCTCTCTTTTTTCAGGATTCCGGCTTTGACCAGATCATCCATCGCCTGCCGCCAGGGATCGCCGGCAAGGGCAAAATCTAACTGGCGACCGCGCAGCGCGCCACGCCGTTTGAGAAGGGCGATTAACTCGCGTTCCAGCGGGGTTTTGCCAGCTTCTTCGCCCGCGATAGACAGCAGAATATCGCTGTGGGTGGTCAGGCCGGGGGGCAGCCACAACCACAAACACATACCCGGCGGGGCGGCATAAGTCTTGCTCAGCCACATGGCTAGTTCAATCTCTCGCCGGGTTACGACAGGTAATTGATCAACCAGCGTCAGGATCGGTTTGGTGGTATAAGGAGGTGTTTTCTCGGTTAGTTCAACGACGATGGCATATTCGGTGGCGGTGCGGAACGGCACTTGAACAAGATGCCCGATGCCGATACGGCCTGCAAGCGCATCCGGCAGCGCATAACTGAATGATTGATCAAGCGGAAGGTTGAACACGACCTGTGCATACATGGCTTGATTTTAGCACAAGTGAGCGGTTTCATAAATGCGAAGTGTGAGCGTAAGACAGCCAAACGCCTCCACGTGGGAGGCGCCTGGATCCGGGGAACTCGCCTGCAACAGATGTGGGGGGCATCTTGCAGACGATCATGAACATACCACCTGTATAAAAAGCTGGCTCATACGGATACCTGACGTTTGATCTACGAACGGTAGAATTCGTTATGATAAAGGGTATTCATCATCTTTTCCGTAGGTTGGCCAGAGCGAGGTTTTTCGGTGAAAGCCACAGTTATTATCCTGTTGTTCGGCTTTGTAGCTTCATGGGCTGTACTGGCTGCTCCGGGACAGCCCGGCGAAGTTGTGCTCACCTCTCCCGTGGTGGCTTTCGAAACCGCGCTGGCGGATCGTATTATGCTGGTAGATGCCACAACCGGTGCACGCCGCGATTTACGGTTTGACAATAGATTGCATCATGTGTGGGATTTTTCGCCGGATGGCTGCCGCGTACTGTTTACGCTGACCGAAGGCGATGAGCCGGGGCGGCTGTATTCGGCGCGGCTGGACGGCAGCGACATGCGCGAATTGGTCACTGGCATGGAACCGGGCTACGGCGTTTTTGAGGCGCAGTGGTCTCCCACCTCCCTCAATGACCGTATCGCTTTCACCTATTACACTACCGAAGATGACGGTGACGGCGTTCCGGATCACCGTATCGCATGGGTACCATCAAGCGGCGGAAGTCCGCAGTTTTACAGCGTTTCTGGCGATGAACATACACCCCGCTGGTCACCGGATGGACAGTGGCTGGTGTATGTGTCTTATGAGCAAAGTGATGATGACTCACCGGTGCGCGAAGCTGATTTCTGGATCGTGAGTGCCGATGGGGCGACTAAATACCGCCTGACCAATTTCCCGTCCGGCAATGTTCATTCGCCCCGCTGGTCACCGGATGGGGATTTGCTCGGTTTTGTGTACTCGCCCTCTGCCAATGCGGATCAATTCTGGATGGTCGGCAATGCGCCGGATGCAGTGCCGACGCAATTAAGCTACCAGCCGGTGTTAACGCTTGATCTAACGTGGCTGCCGGATAGCTCAGCCATGCTTAGCCCGGCACGCTTGATGGGAGGGATTGAAGCGAATACGTTGTGGCGTATTCCTCTGGTAGGAAATGCCGATGTTGAATCCACCATCTTTATCCAATCGCCGGATTTGATCTACCCGTATGCCGCCCGTTTTAGCGCCGATGGACGCTGGTTGGCTGCTCGCAGCGCGTATGCGATGGCGCTGGTGGATATGACTACCTCGCAAGTGCGTGTGCTGGCTGATTCTTATGGGAATACCACGCCTGTATGGACTCCGGCAACCTTTACGGGTGAGGAAAATTGCACATCACTATAACGTTTTGTTCGGTTTTTGTTACAATAGCGCGATTGGTCTGTGAAAGCGGTGATTAGTCTCAATCCAAGATGGTTGCTCATGTCAGCATTATGGGTGTAGACTGACTTTTATGAATTTGTAAAGGTGGGGGCTGGGGTGGGCGAACAGGTACTCCTGAGCGCATGGCCGCGTAACGTAGAAGACGTTGTTAGCCTTGCGGTTGAATACGATCTGGGCGTTGAGCTTCTGACCTTTGCCCTGCCCGATATACTGGATGGTGATTGGCGTAAGACCGTCGCTGATACGCAGGCGCTACTTTCCCCTGTACGGGGGATGATCACTTTACACGGCCCCTTCTTCGATATGGCTCCCGGAAGCTTTGACAATCGCATCAATGCGCTGGTGCTGGATCGCTACCAGCAGGCACTGGATATCGCGCAGATATTGGGCGCAAAGATCGTGGTTTTTCACGCCAACTTTATTGCATCGCTCAAAAATGAGGATTACCGTACCGGCTGGCAAAAGCGCAATATCGGCTTTTTTAATGATGTTGCCGATTATGCAGGTGCGCGCGGAGTAATTGCTGCGGTTGAAAATATGTGGGAGTTTGACCCCGACATTATTTGTGATGTGCTGGCGGGGGTAAACCATCCGAATCTGCGCGCGTGTCTGGATATTGGTCATGCGAGCCTGTTTTCGGATGTACCGGTGGATGTGTGGCTGCGAACGGTAGAACCGTGGTTAGTGCATACGCATCTGAACAATAACGACAATATTCTGGATGTGCACAGGGCATTTGGCGACCCGGCAGGGGTGCTGGACTACAACGTGATACTGGCGAAACTGCGCGCGCTGTCTCACCCCCCGTCAATGACTCTGGAAATGGATACCGCTGCCGATATGCTTGCGAGTTTCCCGTATCTCGGCATCCCTGTACGCGAAATTTCCCGTGCTGCCGGTGATGGAGATTAGGTTGTAAGTTCTTTTGGTTGCCAGATTGCTGCCCCAAAGACCTGCCCTTGCGACAGGTCTTTTTATTTGCCTGTGAACCTTTTGCGATGATCATGGTAATAGGCAGCAGGAGCGAAACAGCAGCGTGGTTAGTGACGAAGCACTCGCGACGAAACTGAAATCTGGAGATCGTGCGGCGCTTGAGGCGTTATTCGAGCGGCATTACGACGACCTGTTCGGCTACCTGTTTCGCATGACTTTTGGGGATCGGACATTGGCAGCAGATTTGGCACAGGAATCGTTTTTGCGCGTCCTTCGCGGCATTCACACCTACGACAACAGCAGGCCGTTTAAGGCGTGGCTGTACGGCATTGCCACCAACGCTGCGCGTAACCTTGCTGCCAGCGCCGATGCCCGCCACACCGACACCATCGAAACTGATGCTGACTTTGCCGCAGATATGCCGCCACTTGAGCAGACATTCATTGATGCCGAAGCATCTGCAAGCGTGATCAAGGCACTGAAACAGTTGCCAGACCACCAGCGAGAGGTCATTGTGCTGTTCTATTACCAGTCGTTCAGCCTCGCGCAGATCGCCGATACGCTGAACATTCCCGTAGGTACGGTGAAATCGCGGCTGTCCTTAGGCGTAAAACGGCTGCGCGAAATGATCGAGGCAGGATCATGAGTAATTTTGACGATCATGATCTGGATATAGACGACGCCGCTGTGCGCGATTTTTTACGGACGTGGGAAGCGCCTATAGCTTCCAATGCCGCAAAACTTACGGCGCTGGCTGTGCTGCATCAGGAATTGGATGCCGCCAGTGTGCCGGAAACCCTGCCCCTGTGGGCGGAGACAAGTTCACGCTGGTCAATGCTGCGCGTCTGGCTGATATTGCGATCACAGGCGCGGCTGGTGCATCGCTGGGTATGGGCAGGCACAGCCGTTATCCTGCTGCTGGGGCTGCTGGTTACGCTGGCAATTAGCTCATCAGGAGAGAACACAAGCGCGCTACCATTTGTGCTGGTCGCCCCGGTGATTGCGGCATTGGGGATTGCCTTGCTGTATGGTGACGATAC
>CAZBPB010000062.1:4902-7894 GCA_964493565.1 uncultured Pleurocapsa sp.
CGATACCGATCCGCCGCTGGAACTTCAGCTTTCAACACCGATACCGCCGCGCGTGATTTTGCTAGCGCGGTTGGCGCTGCTGTTCGGCTTCAATCTGGGCGGGGCGCTGATCACCAGCGTGATGCTAGCGGCGCTGCGCAGCGACATCAACTTTATGCCGCTGGTGCTAAGCTGGCTTGCCCCGATGACACTGCTTTCAGCATTGGCGTTCCTTGGCAGCGTGCTGCTGTTTGACGCCGCGCTCAGCGCCATCATCAGCCTGTTGATCTGGGTGGCGCTGGTATGGCGGCATCTGGGCGGCACAATTCTTCCCCCGGCAGCCACAACGTTATTACCGGATATGTGGAGCGCCAGCCTACAACCCATCCTGTTCTTAGCCGCCTTTGCAGCCGTTCTGTTCGCGCTTTTTCTAGCAGATCGGGAAATGCGGTGGACACATTCTGGAGAAGATTAGGTGAGTTTATCTTTATCCCGCCGTTGGCCTCTGGCATGGCGCATGGCATTCCGGGTATCTTCGCCGTGGTTTGCTGCAATCAGCGGCGTCACCCTCCTGCTCACAATGTTGTTTCCAGATTTACGTGGGCGCGGCGTTGAGATCGCGCTGCCGCTGATCGCGGGTATTCAGGCGGCGCTGCTATTTTCGCCGGACGATGAACCGGCTTTGGAAACCCTGCTCGCTGCGCCGCGTCCTGCCCCGTACCTGATTTATGAGCGTCTGGCAGCGGTTTTCGTGGCACAGGGCGCTATCGGGTTCATCGGAACGATTCTGATTGCCGGAATCACCGGGATTACTCCGCTGGCAGTCGTGGTTGGATGGCTGCCGCCGACACTTGCGGCGATTGGCTTAGGGCTGCTGGCAACATTTACGTCGCGGCGTTCAAGCGCAGGGGTTCTGGCAGTAATTCTGGTCATTTCCGCCATGCTGATTGGCGCGGAACTGTTACTCATGCGCTTCTCTGAACTGTTCCCACTGCATTTCTTCTTTCAGCCAATCTACGCGCAAACTGCCGCTCAACATTTCAACACTACGCCGGAGATGGTATACGCCATCAACCGGATTGTTGTCGCCCTGATTGGCATTCTGGCGATGCTGCGCGTGGCGCTTGGTATGAGAAATGCTGAAGCGGTGCTTGGCACTAACCGGAAAACCGACTGAGAAAAGGAAACAGTCATGGCACTCGCACTCTCTCAAATGGCAGCTATCATCCGCTATGAACTCTTGATGACATGGCGGCGGCGGGCGCTGCTGGTCATGGGTGGATTTTTTCTGCTGGCGTTGATCGGCTTTACCGCCATGCAGCCGCCCACACAAACCGCGCTGGGCGATATTGTGCAAGTCAACACCAATACCAACCCGCCAACCGTCACCCGGCAAGACCCGGCAACTGGCGAACTGGTAATTGAAGAAACAACTGAAGAGTTCGTCCAGACGCTATCACCCGCTTTACGGAATGTCCCGCTGTCATTGCTGTCCAATACTCAGCTTATTGTGACTATGATCGCGATCATCTTTCCCGTGCTTGCGGCGATTACGGTGGTTGTATTCTTTGCCGAAACGATCCCGCTTGATCGCCAATATCGTGTGCGCGAATTGTTCGACTCGTCTCCATTAGGCAAGTTCGCATACGCCGGGGGTAAACTGCTTGGCGCGTGGACGGCTCTCGGGTTAACCCTGCTTGTGGTTATGATCGGTTTTGGTATTTACGCCCGTCTGGCTTTAGGGCTGTTCGACGTAAGTTACTATCTGCAAGCATGGTTTCTGGTCGTACTGCCTTTCGCGCTTACCTGCACAGGCTGGGGTGTGCTGGGCGCTAGCGGAGCGGGATCACGGCGCAAAGCCATCATGATCGGATTGTTGCTGGTGCCCGGCGCGATCACCTTATATGCGCTGGCGGCTGCTCAATTCTGGAGGGAAGTGCTGGTGGTTGGCTCACGCATCAGCGCAGATGAGCCGCTTACCCTGACGGCATTGTTCGGTCAGGCAATTACCCAATCAGCAGCAATTCAATTATCGTTTTTAGCATCAGTTGCCATCCTCTTTCTGATCATCTGGGCATGGTCGCGGCTGCGCGGCTGAGGAGTAAATCATGATCACTATTTCTCACCTCACAAAAACCTATCGCGGCGGCGTAAAAGCCATCAACGATGTTTCACTAGAGATCGGCACTGGCATGTTCGGGTTGGTCGGGCCAAACGGCGCGGGAAAAACCACGTTTATGCGAATTATCGCCGGGCTGCTCAAACCTTCATCCGGGGAAATCAACATATTCGGTCACGATTTACGCACATATCCGGGCAAGCAGGCGGCGAAAGCGCAGTTAGGCTATTTGCCGCAAGATTTGGGGTTATATCCGAACCTGAACGCCTACGAATTTTTGGATTACATGGCGATCCTAAAAGGGGTAACCAGCGGCACAGATAGAAAGCGGCAAATTGATACACTGCTTGAACAGGTACGCCTGATTGACGCAGCTAAGCGCCCGTTGAAAACATACTCCGGGGGCATGAAGCGGCGGGTGGGTATTGCGCAGGCGCTGCTTGGCGATCCGCGCTTGATTATTGTAGACGAGCCTACGGCGGGGCTTGACCCTGAAGAACGCATCCGCTTCCGTAATTTACTTGGCGATGCCGCCGTCGGGCGCACGATCATACTCTCTACGCATATCGTGGAAGATATTAGCCAGAGCTGCAACGATCTGGCAGCCATGCGCGGCGGTCAAGTGATATATCGTGGATCGCCGCAGGACTTGATTACGCAGGCGCGCGGCTCGGTGTGGATGATTACCACGCAGGGCGAACGCCCGAATGGCGGGCTGAACATTGTGTCTACGCTGCAAATGGCGAAAGGCGTGCAGTACCGGGTTCTTGGCGACCCCAACGGTCGCTATGATGCCGCGCCGGCTGAACCCAGCCTTGAAGATGGCTATATGTGGCTGATGGCAAAGGGTGAAGGCAAGATTACAGGATCAAGCAGCAAACCCAAGACGGAAGC
>CAZBPB010000062.1:7904-13058 GCA_964493565.1 uncultured Pleurocapsa sp.
GTATTCAGGGAGCGTTTCAGCGTAAACCGCTCCCGTACACATTTTTGCCGGGCTATCAGGGCAGTATGATTACCTGCGTACCGCTTCAAAGCCATTGATAATTGCATTTGCATCTGCGGCTGTTAAGGGTGCGCCGTGAGTTGCCTGCTCATTCCCTACCAGCTTATTGACATGGTTGACGAAATTAATGTTCATGGCTTCCATTTGCTCTTCGGGATCGCCAATTTTTGCGGCGGCCTGAAACTGCGCTTTAAACCCTTGCCCTAAGATTGTTTTGCCAATGCTTGTCAATGTATCGCCACCGGGAATGGCGCCCCACACGTGGTCGAAAATTTGGCCAAGCGCATCTTCACGAGCTTTTACTGCCGCATCATGTTCCTTCAATGTCAGGCGAATTACACGTCCTGCATTTCGGATAGTCTCTGAGGCAATCATCTTCTCCACATCGCGCTTGCGATCATCAATAATATTCAATGCCGTCACATAGAGATCAACCCCTTTGAAAGCGGTTGCAGCTGCGCTTTCCAGCATCGCGCTGCGCGTCTCTTGACCACCTTCATTCGCAAGTTCACTTACACTCGTAGGATCAATATGTTGATTGCCAGATTCAGCGATGACCTGTGCTCCATAGTCACGAATTAACCCTGCCAACCCGGCTCGCAAATCGAATACATAAATTCCACCTTCGTCGTCGCCCCCACTCAATCGAGAGAAATTGTCGGGAAGATCCAGTTTTTTACCAGTCTTATACAATGCGCGCACAAAATCTAGCTTTTCTTTGTCGGAAGGGGCGCGGGAAGGCATGGTGATGAATTTATCACCCATTCGGTGTTGCCCCTTTTTCAGAAGCATGGGATCATTCGCCAGCCACAGAAACGCCGCTAGATGTTCTGTGTATTCGTCTTCGTCGTCCATATCTTCAAGTAGTTTGATCCATTCGTCTGTACTGCCTACCTTTAATGGAAATACTTTACTGTCATAGATACGTTGATTGACCTCAAACTGGCCGAGATTGGTAAATCGCCGTAATAGACCGGGCGAGTCCTGTGAAACAGCAGTTGATGCCTTCGCGCTTTCTGTCTCCTGTGGTTTCTTCGCTCCTAACATTCGCATCACTGCTTGATTACCAATGGTTCGTTGCAACCTGAGTATGCTGGCAGACGTTGATGATGACGTTTGTGGTTCTGTCTGATGCGCGTTCATCCGATCATCACGCTCTTGATGAGCATGCTTCTTTGTTGAGAAAGGGTGCTGTCGCGAATCGTGGCTCATGGCGAATTCTGTCCTCCTGAGACCGGCGCTTACTTTTCCTTACTGGTCGTACGCTCGTGCTGTAATACATCCAGCCAGTTGTTTGTATGTTCAGCTTCTGCATCAACCTGAGCCTCCATCCGCTGCTGAGACTGCCACCATTTTTTCCCGACGATATGCGATGCCAACTTCGCGCTGCCCGGTTCCAGTGCTGTACTTACATACTCGCCCAGCACCTCATTCGCGGCTTTTGACTCTTTAACGGCGGTGGTTTCCGTGCGCTTGCTAGATTGCGCCCATCGGGTTACCAGCTTATCGGTCATATACGGAGCATTATCCGGATCTCCGTCCACGGTACGTTGAACCTGACGCCCGGATTTGAGGCTCATCATGCGCCTGACCGCCGGATTGCCGATCTTGTGCTGCAATTGCAGGATATGAGACCCGATAAGCATATTTGCTGCGGTTTTCTCGCCTGCGTGATGTTGATCGGGGCTGTTTTGAGCCTGCGTTTTTGTTGTTTTCATACTGGTATGTCTGTCCTTACCGGTCATGAGTCCAGCGCCTACTGCTTGCGCATCCTGCATATTGATGCCAACATAAAACAGGCTCGTCACAACAGCATCACAACAGCATCACAAGAGCGTTACGAAGGGGTCATGGCTGATCTCAAACTGTTTTTGTTTGGCGAACCCCGCCTTGAATTGAACGGGTCGCCTGTAAAGGTAGAGAGGCGCAAGTCGCTGGCGCTGCTTGCCTATCTGACGCTCTCTGACCAGCGCCAGAATCGTGATGTGCTGGCTACACTGCTCTGGCCCGAACTCGATCAAACTCACGCGCGCGCCGCGCTGCGCAGCACGATCTATTCCACGACAGATGAGCTATTCAGCACTTTGCTCAAAAAAGAGAGTTCAACACTTTCGCTGAATCGCGATGCCCTGTGGATTGATGTAGATGCGTTTGAAACGCTGCTTCGGGAAAGCCGCGCGCACCGCCATGAAGGCAATATGCTGTGTAAAGAATGTGCAGGCTTGCTGGATGAAGCGGCAGCCCTTTACCGGGATGACTTCATGATCGGCTTTTCGCTTGCAGAATGTGCCGAGTATGAAAGCTGGCAAATCACCCAGCGCGAATGGCTGCGGCGTGAGCTTGCGCACATTCTGCGGCGGCTGGCAACGTTCTACGCCAGTCAGCAGCAATACGAGATCGCGCTGAAGGTTGCTCAGCGATGGCTGTCATTAGACCCGCTGCAAGAGGTGGCTCAACGTATGCTGATGACCCTTTACGCTGCCAGCGGGCAGCGCGCCGCCGCGCTGCGCCAGTATCAACAGTGTGTAGACCTGCTCAACAACGAACTGGCGACACCGCCCGAACAAGAAACCCGGCAGCTTTTCGCCGCGATTCAAGCTGAGAGCAACGCGCTGCCCACGCTGTTTACAACGCCTTCCAGCTATCAGGCGAGCATCCTCCCTGCGCTGCCTTCGCTGGTGGTTGGCCGTGAAAAGACGCTTCAGGAAATCCGGCACAGGCTTGATGAGGGCGAATCGCCACGCCAGATCACCGTGATACAGGGCTGGCCGGGTGTAGGCAAAAGCACGACTGTCGCCGCGTTAGCCCATGATCTAAAGATCGCGGAACAGTTTTCAGACGGCGTGCTGTGGGCATCGTTAGGAGAATCCCCGAATATTCTTAGTGAGGTGACGATCTGGGCAGACGCGCTCGGTCTGGTCGAAGTTGGACACGCGCGAAAAATCGAAACTGTTGCCGCGCAGCTAGCGGCAGCACTACGCGATAAGCGTATGTTGTTAATCGTGGACGATGTGTGGCAAGTTGAGCATGCCATTCCTTTTATCGCGGGGGGTCAGGGATGCGCCGTGATCTTGACCACGCGGTTGAATGATGTGGCGCAAGCTCTCGCCCCGACGGCTTATGATATTTACCATTTGCCTGTGTTATCACAGGAAGATGCGCTGGAACTCTTAACGCGATTATCGCCTGAAACTGTATCCGAATATCCATCGGAAGCTCGCGAACTGGTGAGCGATCTGGAAGGATTGCCGCTGGCAATACAGGTTGCGGGGCGGCTGTTACATACCGAATCCCGACTGGGCTGGGGCATCGGCGATCTGATTCAGGAGTTACGGTCTGGCGCAATGCTTTTGCAGGCGCAGGCACCCGGCGATATGGCGAAAATCGGTCAGGACACCTCTCCAACCATCGCCGCCCTTTTGCAGCGCAGCACCGACTCGCTGGATCAGGAAACGCGCTGGCGGTTTGCTGTGCTTGGCCTGTTTGTGCCAAAGCCGGCAACCTTCGATCTTGGCGCGATGGCAGTTGCGTGGAATATAGACGATCCAAAACCAACCGCGCGGATGCTGGTCAATCGCGGTCTGCTTGAACCGGTCAGCGGGGGGCGCTTTCAAATGCACGCCCTGCTGGTTTTACATGCGCGTTCGATTTTAAGTGGAATTGACCGTAAATGAATGCCCGCCAATCACTTCAGTCCGTCCAGTCTCAGCTTGCGCGCTATTACCTGAACAAACTGCGTACCGCGGAGGCTGTTCACCAGCTTGGCTATGAACACTGCGTGGATGGCCTGGCTTTGTGGGATCAGGAATGGTCGCAGATCAGGCACTGGGGAAACTGGTCAATAGCCCACGCAGAGGACGGTGATGAATTCTCACATTTAGCCCGGGATTATGCGCTGGCAGCCGATGGTATTTTCAGGGTACGCCAGCATCCGCGAGAGCGACTTGAGTGGTTGGAAGCCGGGTTGGAAGCCGCGCAGCGACTATCAGATACGGAATCTGAATTGGCAATAAGGGCTTATCTAGGGAAATCTTACTCTCAGCTTGGACAGATTGACGAAGCAACGGCGTTTTACAACCGTGCGCTCGATCTTGCTAGAAAAACAGGGAATCGGCGTTTAGAAAGCCAGATATTGGTCGATCTGGGTGGCGTTCTCTATTTACGGGATGAGTATAAGAAATCGAAGGCGGTCTATGAGGCCGCACTCGATCTATGCACCGGGTTAGGGCTGCACGTAGAAATCAGCAGGATTGTGAACGGCCTTGGCAACCTTGCCCTGGCTGAAGGCGACAACAACGGCGCTCATCAATACTACGTGAAGTATTTGGAAATTTCGGAAGCGCACGGAGATACGATAAATATCTGTATGGCGCTGCGCAACCTGAGCATGACGGCAAGGCGATTAGGAGACTTCGACGCATCAAAGCGTCATGGCGAACGCAGCGTTAGTTTGTGCCGCGAAATTGGATATCAATACTGTCTTGCCGAAAGTCTTGCCGGGTTAAGCATCGTTGCCTCGGCAGAAGGCCGGTTGACCGATGCCCGCGACTTGCTGCTGCAAAGCCTTGACGTGTCCCGCTTGATCAGCAATCGTTCCAACGAAGCATGGGTGCTAACCGAGCTTGGATACCTGAGCCTGTGCCTTGGTGATGCTCGCGTGGCGCTTGACTATCTGGAAGCAGGATTTGCCGCTGCTGCCCAGATTGAGGAGCGCTGGTACATGGCGATCTCGCTGCTGCAAATGGTAGAGGTTTACCGGCTGACGGAACGGCTAGAGATTGCCAGCGAGAAACTGCGTGATGGGCTGGAAATCGCAGTCAGCATGGAAGGCGGGGTGATCGCTACAAAATATCTTCTGGCAGCAGCTCTCGTGTGGCACGATCGAGGTGAATATGTTCAAGCTGCGGAATGGGCAGGGCTGATAGAACCATTCCCAACGCGATTTAGCACAGAACAACGCAAGCGATATGACGAATTGGTGGCCTCACTGAGCGTGAAGCTTGATCAGGAAGCATACAAAACTGCTTTTGAGCGCGGCAAAACGTTGACGGTAAGCCAGGCCGCACAGGCGATACTCATTGAGCTACGCAAACG
>CAZBPB010000063.1:0-12867 GCA_964493565.1 uncultured Pleurocapsa sp.
CTTCCTCCCCATGCCTAAAGGCAGGGGTATCCGTATCGGGAAAACATTGATGAAATAGTATCGATTCGGCAGGCGACGGGGCAGTAGCTGAAGGCGCAAAGAACGAAGCGAAAACCTGCATTCAGAACGCCTGTTGAAGACCGCCGGGCAGTACGGCGCATGTCCACTGATAACGCTCAAAACGCCCGTTTACGGGCGTTTTTGATTCCGACGTTCACCCTTCGCCGCGTATACATCAGGCCGCTTATCGCTTGACAGACATTATGTGCTGGAACACTATCCAAGTAGAGGCCTTACATCGGGAACTATTTTTGCGCCAGTAACGTCTATAGAGTATTGGCATTAAGAAAGGAATTTCTCATGCAGTTGTTAGTTTTACGTAAAGTTGCCCCGCTTGCTGCCGCCGCATTGGTGGTAATGGCAGGGATTGTAGCCGCTGCACCTATCGCCGCGCAGGACGCGCCGGAAACACCCACCCGCACGATCACCGTGACCGGGCTGGGTACCGCCAGCGGCTCGCCAGATCAGGCCATTCTTTCGCTCGGCGTCGAGTTACGCAGCGAAGACCTTGGCGAAGCAGTAGATCAGGTGAATAGCACTGTCGCAGCGGTGATTGAAGCGTTAGAAGCGTCGGGTATCGCCCCGGAAGATATTCAGACCACTAATTTCAGCGTTTATCAGGAAATACCGGGCTATCCGATGCCCGCCAGTTCAGATGCCCCTGCCACAGGGCCGGGTTACACCTACGTGGTCAACAACATGGTGCAGGCGCGGGTGCGCGATACCTCGCAGTTGAATGCAGTGATTGATGCTGGTTTGGCAGCAGGCGCAAACCGTATTTTCGGCCTCAGCTTTGCCATTGGCGACCAGACTGAATTGGAAAATGCGGCGCTGGAAGACGCGGTTGCCGATGCCAATTCGCGCGCAGCCACACTGGCGGCAGCCATCGGCGTGACGCTGGGCGACCCGATCATCGTGCGCGAAGTGTCTGGCGCTGGTATGCCGTTTGCCCGCGAAGCCGCGATGGGGCTGGGCGGCGGCGGTTCGATTAGCGAAGGCCAGCTCGCGATTTCAACGCAGGTTGAGATTACCTACAGCGTGGAGTAGTGCCCTCACCCCTGCCCCTCTCCCTCAGGGAGAGGGGGTTTCATATTGGTGGGATATAAGGTTTTGTAGAGGGCGTGCTGCGGCGCGCCCTTGTTATTACTTTAAAGCCATTACAATCATGAAATGTGTTGAAATGGACTTGCCAGCTTCATATTATGAATGATCTACTCTCGCGCATCACGATTGCCCCGGACATTGCTCATTGGTAAACCCGTGATACGCGGACTGCGCTATCCGGTGCAAAACATTCTGGAACTCTTAAGTGCAGGGATGACCTTTGAAGAAATTCTTGATGATTACCTAGATCTGGAGCGCGAGGATTTGTTACGAAAATAATGCAGAATGACGGCTGTATCCACGATGCCGACAGTCATTCCGCAGCATCCCGTTCGCCTAGTCGTTGGTGGCGCTGTTCGGCGCGTAGTTGCTTCAACCACTCAACAGTGTCTTCAATCTCAGGATATTTCATCTCAATTGGGCCAACTTCATCTAACAACCGGTTAAGCGACTTGCCCCAATGCTCTTCGGGCTGTTCCTCCTCCAAAGTTGTACCCTCAATTTCACGCTCGACAGATGAGGCAACTTGTTCAATCAGTTGCAAACGCTCTTTTGGCGCTAATTTGAGCGCCAGCGCCAACGCCTCTTCTAATGATGTGATCGTGTTCATGATACTGCCTCCTCATTTCGCCGCCATCCTAATTCCCCCGTCTAATCTTATCGTCTCAGCGTTGAGCATTGTGTTTTCAACGATATGCTGCGCCAGTTGAGCATATTCCTCAGGCTTGCCAAGGCGCGGCGGGAAGGGTACCTGCTGACCGAGCGATTCGCGGGCGGCCTCTGGCAGCGAAGCCATCAAAGGCGTATCAAAAATCCCCGGCGCAATCGTGCAAACGCGAATACCATCCCGCGCTAAGTCACGGGCAATCGGCAGGGTCATGCCCACGATGCCGCCCTTGCTGGCGGAATACGCAGCCTGCCCGATCTGCCCATCAAAAGCCGCTACCGAAGCCGTCATCACAATCACGCCGCGCTCGCCGCTGTCGTTTGGCTCATTTTTCGCCATCGCCGTCCCGCACAGACGCACCACGTTAAACGTGCCGACCAGATTGATGTTGATCACTGTCTGAAATACATCCAGCGGATGCGGGCCGTTCTTGCTGGTGGTACGCAGCGCCATGCCAATGCCCGCGCAGTTGATGTTCATATCCAGACTGCCGAAACTTTCTACAGCCGTTTTGATCGCATTTTGAATATCCTCTTCGCTGGTTACATCGGCTTCGAAGGCGCGTGCGTTTTCGCCGAGTTCCTGCGCCAGCGATGCGGCTCTATTGCCGTCACGATCCACAATCAACACGTTTGCGCCTGCTGCCGCAAAACTACGCACCGTCGCCGCGCCTAAGCCGCTTGCGCCGCCAGTAATCAAGGCTGTTTTTTGTTTGAGTTCCACGAGAAATACTCCTACCAGAATTTTCCTCATATCATGGCGTATTGCACCGCAAATTGCTATCACGACTCGACAGCCTCATTCCCTGCTACAATCGGTCAATTCGAATTCATCGAATATTTACTTTTGAGGAGCGCAAAAATGCAGGTTGTTCCACGAGGCGAGTACCCACGCCCCCAGTTTGTGCGTGAAAAATGGTTATGTTTGAATGGCGAATGGCAGTTTGAAGCAGATCGTGGAGACAGCGGGCTTGAGCGGGGGCTGCTGGAACGTGATTTGAGCGACCGGATTACCGTTCCCTTCTGCCCTGAATCGGCGCTTTCGGGCATTGGCGATCCCGATTACTTCCATGCCGTATGGTACCGGCGCACCGTGACCATCCCTGAAGACTGGGCACGCCAGCGGATTCTGCTGCATTTTCAGGCGGTGGACTATGACGCAACCGTGTGGGTGAACGGGGTTGAGGTCGGGCGGCATCGCGGCGGGTTCTCACCCTTCGCCTGCGATTTGAACGGCGTTGCTTCCGCTGGCGATAGCATCAGCATTGTGCTGCGCGTGCGTGACTCTGCGCGTAAGCCGCAGCCGCGCGGCAAGCAATCCCGTGACTATGCGCCGGAAGGTGCAAATTACCTGCGTACCACCGGCATCTGGCAAACCGTATGGATGGAGCCGGTGCCGGATATCGCCCTGCGCCGCCCGCGCATCACGCCCGATGTTGCCAATAGTACGCTGCGTCTTGAACAGCCGATCAGTAATAACCGGTCTGGTGTCAAACTGCGGGCGACGCTTTCAGATGGCAGCGGCGTGATTCTGACCAGAGAATGTGCCGCCGATGACGATCTGACGCCGCGCCTCGATCTGGTCATTCCAGCAGATCGGCTGCGGCTGTGGTCAATTGAAGACCCGCACTTGTACGATCTGGAAATCGCGCTGGTGGATGCCGATGGTACGGTGATCGATCTAGCCAACAGCTATGCCGGGCTGCGCGGAGTCACGATTTCGGGCAAGGCCATCAAGCTGAACGGCAGGCCGGTGTTTCAACGGTTGGTGCTGGATCAGGGCTTTTATGCGGATGGAATCATGACCGCGCCGGACGACGACGCGCTCATCCGCGACATTGAGTTGAGCATGGCGGCAGGGTTCAACGGCGCGCGCTTGCATCAAAAGCCGTTTGAAGAGCGCTTCCTGTATCACGCTGATCGAATGGGCTATATCGTATGGGGCGAATTTGGCGATTGGGGGTGCAGCCACAACGGGCCGCTGGATGGCGAACACCAGCAGCCGGGGGCGGATTACATTACCCAATGGCTGGAGGTGTTGGAGCGTGATTATTCGCATCCGAGCATCGTGGGCTGGTGCCCGCTGAACGAGACGTGGCAAATTATGAATGACCATATCACGGTATTGGATGACGTAACGCGGGGAATGTATCTGGCGACCAAAGCGATGGATACTACCCGCCCGGTGCTGGATACCTCTGGCTATTCGCATCGCGTGCCTGAATCTGATGTTTACGACAGCCATGATTATGCGCAAGATCCGGCGAAATTTGCGGCGAATCACGCGGGGACTTCTTCAGACCAGCCGTTCGTGAACAGCGCCAGAGACTGGGGGCTTCCGCGTCATGTTATGGGCGGTTTTACGTGGTCGCTGCCGTATCGCGGGCAGCCGTATTTTGTGAGCGAGTTCGGCGGCATCTGGTGGAATCCAGATATTAAAGAGGGCGAAGAATCATGGGGTTATGGCGAGCGCCCGCGCACGATTGAAGAATTTTATGACCGCTTTGAGCGCCTGTGTAACGTGCTGCTGGATGATCCCGCGATGTTTGGCTACTGCTATACGCAGCTAACCGATGTGTATCAGGAGCAGAACGGGATTTACAAGTTTGACCGGAGCGAAAAGTTCGATATGGAGCGTATCCGCCGCATTCAGCAGCGCCGCGCCGCGATTGAGGAAAGCTAGGCTTCACCTTTTGACGAAGGGCGCAGCATGCTGCGTCCTCATAACATCAGAGATGGGTGCCCGATCAGGCGGTTGCAACCACCTTGACGCATGTTCCCAAAACTTTGGGAACATGCAGCTCAGCATCCCCCGTCAGCGGCAGCGAGATAAGCTGTGATGTCACGAAGTAAGATCAGGTTCTCATTTTGCCACTACCCCTTGCCCATCGTCTCGAAGGAGAAATCCAGCGAGATGATGTAGGAACTATCGAGTAGAAGAACTTTTGCCAGCTTTGATCGCCCGTGATCATCAACGCTTTCAAAGCTGGTATCTTCGTTCAGGCTGGCGTTCATGCCATGATGTTTGAGCACCCGCGCCATACGTTCAGCTAACGGCTTCGGCATCACGCCAAGCAGCCCGATGCCGCGCTGAAGCAGATCAACCAGAGGAATGCTGCGGTTTAGGTCTTCGGGCATTTCGACCAGATGCCGCCATTCAAGAAATGTGCTGACGTACGTTTGCGAAATATCCAGCACCAGCTCATTGATGTCGTCTGGCTTGCCTTCAAAATGGACGGCAACTCTGGGGGTGTTGTGGTGATACAGCAAAGGATGATCCTCTGCCAGCGCTGCCGTTCCGAATACGCCAAGTGAGACGCGGTGTTCCAGCACACCGAGCACCCGGATGATATAGCCGGATTTAGGTCGCAGGCCTTCTACAGACGGATCGTATTCCGCCGTTTCGGCGATGATCTGAATCTCGTTGGGCGCGCCGCCCATCTGTGCCACCAGCAGCACGCCGTATTGCTGCTCACCACCGAGTTCTGCGAAGAATTGCGCGCGTTTGGGCATAGGAGAACCTTCAATTTTTAACTTCGTCTCAGTCCCTTTTCTGCCCAGCCAGGCAGCGGATGACCAACAACAAAAAGATCGTCAATGACGGCTTCAATATCATATGGAACAGCTCGCAAATCTACCGTAACGCCGCCGTCGGTAAAGGTGAATAAGCCCCATTGAGCTTTGCCCGGCATATCGAAGGAGATGCCGATGCTGCCCACGTTGATTGCCCGCCAGTCGTTTGGCAGCAGGCGATCCATCTGTACGTGAATATGCCCGCCAATACCCAGCCGCCCCTCGCGATCCAGCAGCGCATCGGCAGCGGCTTCTTCATCGGTATCAGGTTTGAGGTAGCCTTCGTCATCGCCCGGCGTACCGTGATAACCGATCACATAGCCAAAATCTGGCACATACAGATCACATTCGCCGGGCAGTTTACTCAAAAAGGCATACTCATCGAAGCCAAGCTGCTCCAAGCCCCACAGCGTTGCCGCGTTGAAATTGGCCAGACTTTCAACCATCGAGGCCAGTTGCCCGGCATTTTCAGCCGGTTTTGAAGCGGGATGCGCGCCTGTGACCAGATAGCGATCTGTATTGCCACGAATGGCGCGAACAGTGCCCTTGCGCGATTCATCACCTTCGGCTTCCGCGATGATGGCTTGCACCCGTTGAACACATTCAGCGGGGCGCGGGCCAACGAACGCGTAATCGCCTAAAAACCAGATATGATCTGCGCCGCCGAGCGCCTGAAAATCTGCCCATGCGGCCTCAAATGCGGTCAAATTGCCGTGAATATCAGAAAATACTGCCAGTCGCATATAGGCCACCTATGACTTTTGTTTATCGCAGCACCGTTGATCCTACCGTAAACTATGAGAAAGTTGAAAGTCGAAGGTTAAAAGTAAAACGTAATTGTTTATCTGGTGGCAGTCCTTCAATATTGCCTGCTCCTTTAACCTTCACCTTTTACTTTTTCCTAAAGCTAATGATTGAGTGTTCTCATGCCCGATCTCGATACTATCGCTGAAACCATTCGCGCCGATTTTGTAGCGCGAAATGCTGCTAGAGATGCCGCTATTGCCGGATCGCGGGAATTGATCCGTCACTGCGCGGAAGCGATTCGCGCGGTGCATCGCCGGGAATGGGATGCCGCCGAACAAAAACTGGGCGTAGTGAATACTGCGGCGGCAGCTTTACAGGCGGGCGTGGCGGCGTATCCTGAGCTTTATCACAGCGGCTATACGCAGGATGCGCTCAAGGAGGTTGTAGAAGCACATGCCACGTATGCAATGGTACGGGGGATGGAACTGCCCACATTGGAACTGCTACAGGTGCAGGGCAGCACTTATCTGAACGGACTGGCTGAAGCGGCAACTGAACTGCGGCGCTTCATACTGGATATTTTGCGCCGCGAGGAGGCCGCTTCCGAGGCGGGCGCTCCGGTAGCCATTGCTGAGGCGGAACGGCTGCTGAACTGGATGGATGCGATCTATGATCGGCTGGTGACGTTTGACTTTCCCGACGCGGTTACTGGCGATTTGCGCCGCCGAACAGATGCGGTGCGTGGAGTGTTGGAACGCACGCGCGGTGACCTGACCACCACCATACAGCAGTATCGCTTACAAATCGCGCTGCGCCGCGCTGAGGAAAAACCGTGAGACGAGCGCGCTTGCGTGTCCTTTTACTGCTGGCGCTGGCAGTAATCTTTGCGCTGTTATTTACCAGCCTTACTGCCGCGCAGGATAGGCTGGCACAGGGCGATCCACCCAATATTGCTCAAATTGAGATTTCTGAACCCGATGCGGATGGCGTGGTCACGATTACGGGCAGCACCAACGCCGTTTTTCCGGGCGCGTTTGTTTCCGTTCGCAACTTGTATACCGGCGAAACCGTGTTCACGCAGGCGGGGTTAACCGGCACGTTTCGCGCCATGCTGAGAGGCGTGCCCGGCAACCCGTTCAGCATTTCACCATCACAAACCGCGCTTAGCCCCGAAGGCTATGCCGGATCCCTACCCGGCGGCCCGGCGGCGATAGTGACCGCCCCGCGTTCTGAAAACCTGAATCAGTTTGCGACTGCCGGAATGCTGGAAGATGGCGACATCTGGACGGCTGAAGGCACATTCGACAGTACACAGGTACAGGCTGGCGGCAGCTGGTCAGTAGGTTTGCGCGTGATCGTGCCTGATGGCTTAGGAGATATGCTGCTGTGCCAGCGGCTGGAATTGATGCCGATTGCGCTGCGTCAAGATTTAGCATTGGTGGCAGTAAACGCGCCAGACGCACAAAATGGCTGGTCTGATCAGCAAACCCGCATTGGCGCAGGCATCGTTGGAACAGAGCCGCCGCTGGTGCTGGATGAACGCTGTACGCTCGTAAGTGCGCTGGCTGTAGCTCCCGACGATGACGATTTTGTATTCATGAGTTCGGCGTACCGTGGCACATTTGCGTCGGAACTTCCCGGCGGCCTGTACGTGCCAACGCTAACGGTTTCGCTTCGAGCCAGCGAAAATGCGCCTGATAGATCCGTTTCAACTACGCGGCTGCCTGTGGTGCTGCGAGTGGGCGTGCCTTCCGGGCTGGTTGCCCAGATGCCAACCGCGCTGTTCTGGGACAATCCCGGTGATGGTTCGCGCGGGGTATTACCCGCAGAATCGCCGTTCACGCTGGCAAACCGGGTGCGTTACGACAGCCCGACTTACATACTGCCACCGGGTGAATACCCGCTTGAGCCGTATATTCTGAACCTGCTTGCCAACCGCTATGATCGCTATACCGCGCCTTTAGTGCCGCTGAACCTGCCGAACGGAACCCTAACGGCGACGGTGACAGCGCCAGATGGCACACGTACCACGCTTGCTGCCGATGTGTTGCAGAGCCAGCTAGGGACTGCCGCAGGAGATGAGGCGGCGCTATTTGGACGCCAGTCGCCAGTAGACACGTTCAGGCTGACCACCAGCGATCCCCAATTTGGAGCCTTTGCATTTGATCAGTACGGTGAGTATCGAATTGATCTGACCACCGGGTTCAGTGATATATTCGGAAACCGGTATCGCGGTGGCGGGGTGTATCGCGTACTCATCGCCGAACCTCTGGATTTGATGCCTGCCTTACTCCCCGGTGCGCCGGTTGAAACGGGCTATCCATTGGTCATTGGTGCGCACGTCGCTCCAGCCGTCCCGGCGGATATTTCAGTGCGCTGGCAGTCAGTTGAGCTGGATGGCAGTAGTCGAGATATTACGCTGGATGGCGCGGCCAATGCTTACGGCGTATTCTCACCGCCGGGCGGCGCGCTGACAGTAGCAGCCCCCGGTGAATATTTGCTCACATATCAAGCGCGTTTCACCGATCCTGATGGGCGCTTATGGGCAGGTAGTTTGAGCGCGGCGGGTGTCATTGTTGATCCGGATAGCGCCTTAATCGGGCATGGCGAACGCGGCGTATATGGCGAAAACACAGCGCCTGCGCCCGCGTGGCTAACGGCCGGTCAGTACACCGATATAGCTGGCGGCGATCCCGAAAATATCATCCTCAACACCCCGTACAATTCCGGCGATTGGGCGTTCATCGGCGGTGATCAGGGTGATGGCTTTGCGCCCCGTTTTCTGCTTCAGGATCGCATTGGCAATTATGCGCGTTGGATGCTGGAGCAGGGGCTGGATGCCGCACAGGTTTACCAGCAGAACATGCCTGTGGATGGCGCAGACAGCTATATCTATATCTCGGCGGTCAGGCCGGGCGTTACGGTGCGCCAATATGCCACGTTTGGCGTAACCGACGATCTGCCGCTGTATGCCGATTCCGATGACCCGGTGAACGGGCAAATTGGCGCAGGCGTTGACGGCGTATCGGCTGGCGACATCATCTTTTTCTTTAATGGCGCGGTGATTCGCGATCAAGAGATGGGCATTCTAGAGACAGCGGCAGCAGCCTGCACAGCCGTCGTTATTGCCAATGAGCCAGACCCGCCGCCGCGCGACCCGATTGGCGCGAGAGTGTACCCGCCGGGGCATCCGGGTGCCGGGATTGCCTACGGCAATGATGAAAATCTGTCTATGTTTGTCGTACCTTTAGGCGCAACCGCCGGAGATGTGTATACCGTAGGGGACAGGCTGGCGATTGCCGGACAGGTTGCGCCAATTACCCCCGCTGAAGTGAGCGTGAGCGTCACCGCGCCCGACGGAACCACCGCTAATTTTGAGGTTGTTGCTAATCAGTATGGCTACTTTTTCGATCCTGCTCATGACCTGACGCTGGATCAAATCGGGGTGTGGACGGTGTACATGAATGCCGTGTATGACGGATTGGTGTCTACGGGCATGCTGGAACAACCCCTTTCCGGCGGGACGCGCGGCGCGGCAGAAGGCCGCTATAATATTTACGTGGTGCCAGAAGAAACGCAGCCATTGGCCTGGAATCCGGCGCTGTCAGATGCGCTCATCCCCCCTGCAATCCCCTACAATTTCAGCTTCACCGCGCCCGAAGATTGGACGAATGTGCGTGCCTACCGCACCCTGACCATGCCCGGCGTGGTGCTCCAGGATGGCGAGGTCAGCTTAACCGGACGCAACCTGACCTATACCTACAGTTCCGATGAGCTAAACGACACCTTTGCCAATGTCGAAGTGGAGGGGAGGACAGCAGGGAGCGCCGCCGCCGATACCAAAATGCTGACGGTTGCCTTCATGGGAACGGATGCCAGCGGCGCGCCACAAATCCGCACCCGCGTGTTCACCATCTTCCATGATCGGCTGGTGAGCATTACCGAATAAAATAGGCGAACCATTATGTTCGCCTATACATTACCAACATCCTCAGCACTTTAGCTTATGCCATCGGCATGTAGCGTTCTGAAGCGTAGCGCCCGGTCACAAAATGCGATAGCTGGCGTTCGATATCTGTGAGCAGCGAGCTTGCGCCAATGCGGAATAAATCCGGGAACAGCCAGTCGTCGCCCAGTTCTTCTTTCATCAAAAACTGCCAGTTCATGGCTTGTTTGGCAGTACGCAGACCGCCTGCGGGTTTGAAGCCGACTTTGTGACCGGTGCGCTCGTGGTAATCGCGAATGGCGCGCACCATGATCAGGCTGACTTCCAGCGTGGCGTTGACCGATTCTTTGCCTGTAGAGGTCTTGATGAAGTCAGAACCTGCCATCATACATACCAGGCTGGCCTGCGCCACGTGGCGCAGTGTCGCTAGTTCGCCCGTCGCTAAAATAGATTTCATATGCGCGTCGCCGCAGGCTTCACGGAAAATTTTCACTTCGTCGTACAGCGCCTGCCAGTTACCGGTCAGCGTGTGCTCACGGCTGATTACGATGTCAATTTCGCGTGCGCCAGCCTTCACCGACTCGCGAATTTCTTCCACCCGCAGATGAAACGGGCTTAGCCCTGCCGGAAAGCCGGTAGACACTGCCGCGACAGGAATATTGGTGCCTTTCAGATCGGCAACTGCATCGGCTACGCGGTTGTGATATACGCACACCGCGCCGGTAGTGATCTGTTCTTCGGCTACCCCCAGCGCTTCCAGTAAATCCTGCCGCACAGGCTGTCTGGCTTTAGCGCATAAGCGCGCCACGTTGCCGGGTGTGTCATCACCCGCCAGCGTGGTCAGGTCAATACAGGTGATCGCCCGCAGCAGCCACGCGGCCTGCCAGTCTTTTTTGACGGTGCGGCGCGTGCCTAAAGTGGCGGCGCGGCGTTCGGCGGCGCTCAGGTTGGCGCGTGCCGATTTCACCCAGCCAAGATCAAGCGCCATGCCGGGATTGCGCTCTACATACGTCTGTTCAGTCTGTTTATGACCGTTGGATTGCACTTTGGGGCGTGGTTCTCGAACCGCCATTGGGGTCTACCTTTCGCGCCGCAGCGCGTCATTTCAACGTATTTTGATTATAACGGGAATTTTTGCAGCGTAGAGATCACGAGGCAAGTTTTTGATAGGGCTTGAGCAGGCTGCGCCGTCTTTTGTTACCCCGTCCGTACTCGCTCAATCAGTTCGGCTTTGTAGGGCGTTAGTTCCCTGCGCAGCACGGGAAGAATGTCGTGGGCATTTTTGACGCTCAATACCAGCGCGGGGTGGCCTTCCTGTAACCGTTCGGCAAGTTGCTGGCGTAGTTCTTCGTGACTGCCGCCTTCCAGCAGATTTGCGGCTACCCGTCCTGTCACGCCGCCCACCACAGCGCCGGCTAGTGCCGCCGAGCCGATAGCGATCACCGCGCCAATGCCCGAAAGCGCCAGCGCGCCCAGCCCGGCAACGCCGAGCGCAGCCATTGCCGCGCCCAGCGTGCCCCCGGCAATACTGCCTTCGTTTGCCCCGATCCCATCGTCCAATACCGTGATTTCGCCACTCCGCGCCTTTGCCAGAATGGTGGCGCGCTGGAATTCAAATCCTTCGATTTGGGATAGGTGTTCCAGCCCCTTCGCCAGCGCGCTGCGCGAAGGAAAGACGATCAAGATGATTTCGTCCATCGCCGCCTTCCAGAAAAACTAAAGCACGTTCGGGTCTGCGGTGGTAGCGGCGTAATCTTTTGCCATCGTTTCAGAGATAGTTTTCAGGGTTTCGGGTTCGCCCTCCAACTCTAGCACCACCGCGACTTCATTTTCGGTGAGATGTCCGGCAATCTTGTGCAGAAGCTTGTCGTTAATGCCAAAATCCATTGCCTTTGCCGCGCCTGCACCCAACCCGCCTCCAATGCCAGCGCCAGCCGCGATGCCGATGCCGACGGCGACCAGCGGCCCGATGCCCGGCAGCAGCAGCGCGCCCAGCCCGGCGACACCCAGACCACCCATAATCCCGCCCAATGTGCCGCCGGTTACAGCCCCTTCAACCGGGGTGATATCGTCATCGTAAATCGTGACTTCCTCATCTTCGGCGCGCGCGAGGATCGCGCTTTTGTGAACCTTCACGCCTTCATAACTGTTGATGTAATCGGTTGCATCAACAAGGTTGCCGCGGGTGGGAAATGCCATAATGACCAGCTCTTTAGTTGGTGCCATAATGACCAGCTCCTTAGTTTTAGATATGTGTGACTTTACCGCGCTGTCATAATATCACAATAGCGCCAGCAGTTCGCGCTGCTGCTGCCCGTTCAATAAGTGGTGACGCACGTGAACGACAGCTTACAGGTTAGCCACTGTATACGGGTTGATTATCGGCAGCGGCGGGCAGTTATCCGGTTTTATCACGTGAGATTCAGGAACCCACGTCCCGTCGGTTAGACGATACCAGCCTTCAGGTCGGCTGGGTGTAGGATGAAGATAGGCATAGACCTGAACAAAACTAACGTCGCCAACCAGCACCTGCACAGGCTGGTCGTCTCTACGGGGTTGGCTGTAGATTTCGGCACCGGGTGAGACTGTTTGCATTTCGCAAACGCTGAGGAGACCTGCGGCTGCCAGCCCTTCAAGCTGCTCCGGGGAAATTGGATCAACCACGTCAGGGTCAGAGCCTTCAGTCAGGGGGTGGAAGCCATAATCTCCCTTAAGTTCGTGATCGGGCAGATTCCAGGAGAAACCGAGTCGGGGGGTAGGCTCGTCATCGC
>CAZBPB010000064.1:0-2835 GCA_964493565.1 uncultured Pleurocapsa sp.
TGCCACCGGCGGTTCTGGCGGCAGCAGCACCGCGGCCAATGGTGAAAGCCAAACCACTGGCGGGGTGGTGCAAGACATCGCCGACAATGCTACAGAAGCGATCAGTGGTGAAGAAAGCAACTGGTGGGATGATGCGGTCAGCACCGTCAGCAGTTGGCTGGATGGTGAAGACGCTGTCCAGGAAGCTAAAGGCAGCGGCGGGGTGGTGCAAGACATCGCCGACAAAATTACAGAAATGATCGAAAACGGGGAACAGAACGAAAACGAAAACGACGAAGCCGGAAGCGGAATGGCGATCTGTAATGGAACCATACCGGTCGGTCATGGCGGCGGTTCTTCCGGTGGAGTGAGTGTGTCCGGGCTGACTACCGCCAATTTTGCAGCAGCCACCGCCACGTCCAGTTTCACCCCCAGTCAAATCACGCCAACAGGTAAGAATACCTATGATGTGACCGGTACTGAATCCATAGACTACTCTATACCCAGGCCAACCGTGAGCTACAATATCTCGCCAAAGCCGCTTAGCGATTGCAAACAGCAAAAGGTAGATGCTTTCATTGCTGGTGATCTCGGCGCGCATGAAGCGCAGCATCAAGATGCCTTCAAAAACACATATGATGGCAACGAAACCTTCAGTCATACCTTTAGCGGTATTGTCGCCGCCAATAGCGCCGAACTCACCGCCAAAATTCAGGCAGAAGAAAAGAAGCTGAATGCGACGAGGGTTGTTGCGCGACAGGCTAAGGCACAGGGTGCCAGCGACAAGCTGGATGTTCCGCCCTGGAATAAGCCCATTCCCGGTATTGATAGCTGCACTGAATAACCTCTTATCAGGTTGCTGTCGGTAAATTCAATATTGTTCGCGTAGGGGTGCAGCGTGCTGCGCCCTTTTTGGCCCCACCCTGCTGCATTTCATTTAGCCTCCCATCTCCATTGTGATTGAGATGAGATTGAGGGCTGAGGTTTCATTAAATTCCCCTCAAAACTGCTCCCTTGACAATACTGTACATCACACAGTATATTGATACTGTACGGCACACAGTACCGTAGGATACACAGTAAATGTCTGAAACAGACGATCATCTCGATAATCTTCGATTGGAACTTCGGCGCGGCATCGTGGTGTTGGCGGTTCTCAGCCAGATGGATACCGCCCGTTACGGCTACAGCCTGATCCAGCAGCTTGCCGCGCTGGGGCTGGATGTCGAAGAAGGCACGCTCTACCCGCTGCTGCGGCGGTTGGAAAAACAGGGCTTGCTGCAAAGCGAGTGGGAAGTCGGAGAAGCCCGCCCACGCAAGTATTACAAAATCAGCCCGCAGGGGCGCGCAGTGCTGGCAACCTTAAGCGCAGACTGGTTCGAAACCGTAGAAGTCATGCGCAAAATTTTGCAGGGGGATAATCATGGTTGATCTGGTCGAACGTTACGTCCATCAGGTGGGGCGTTACCTACCACCGAAAGAACGGGCGGACATTGAAGCCGAACTGCGCTCGATGATTCAGGATCAACTGGATGACCGCTTTGGCAGCGCGCCCACCCAATCAGATGTGGAAGTTGTACTGTCTGAACTAGGCGATCCGCGAAAAATGGCAATCTCCTATGGAAGCCATCAATATCTGGTTGGTCCCGAACTGTACCCCTTCATGATGATGGTGCTGCGCCGCGGCCTGTACATCATCCCCGCTATTGCCATATTCGTCAGCATCTTCGAGATCATCACCTTACTGCCGGAAGGGGGCAGTTCATGGCTTAGCCTTGCCTTTGAAATTGCGTTTGGCGCTATACAGGCAGCGCTCGTTTTTACCGGCGTGGTCGTGGGCATTTTTGCACTCGTCCAATATACCGGAACCGAGATTAAAGAATTAGATAAGCCATTCAGCCCGGCAGACCTTCCGGAAATTGATGACCCCGCTGCTGTAAATCGCTTTGAAATCCTGTTCGGGGTGACATTCGGCGCATTTTTTATCCTGGTGCTGCTCTATTTCCTACGCGTCGGCGGGCTAACGCTGACCTTCAATCCCACTGACCCCGGCGCTGTCATACCGGTGCCGACTGTTTGGCTGGTCGTGCTGCTCATCAACACCCTCATCATAATCACCCTTAATTTGCTGATGCTGTGGCGCAAACGCTGGGGCGTGAAAACGTGGATTTTGGAAACTGCGCTCGAGCTAATCGGCATGGTGGCGCTCTATTTTGTGCTCTACGAGCCAGTGCTTGAGCGACTTCTCGTAGCCGTTCCGACGCTCAATAACATTCCCTTGATCAACAGTGTTCCCGAAATCATCGTGATTGTTGGCGCGGTCATCACGTTGGCAGTACGCGGTAGCACACTGGTTAGCATCATGACCTATCAAAGCAATGACCGGCCTCATCAACCGTAAACCCTCACCTGCTTGTTTGACAACCAATCTCGTCAATTTATGCCTTCATGAGAGGAAAGCAATGAAAGCTATCATCTACACTGCCTATGGTTCGCCAGATGTACTCCAGTTCCAGGAGGTAGAAAAGCCAGCGCCGAAAGACGGTCAGGTTCTCGTCAAAGTTTGCGCGGCGGCGGCAAACCCGCTGGACTGGCATTTGATGCGCGGCGCGCCCTTTATCGCACGTCTTGGAAACGGGCTGCTCAAGCCTAAAAATGTTATGGGGCTGGGTGCCGATCTTGCCGGCGTGGTGGTCGCTGTCGGCGAAAATGTCCAGTCCTTTCAAGTCGGCGATCAGGTGTTCGGAGAAATCGGGCTGGGCGCGTTCGCCGAGTACATCTGCGTTCCTGAAAGCGCACTGGCACTAAAACCGGCCAATGTGTCTTTTGAGCAGGCAGCGTCTACCCCGGTGGTTG
>CAZBPB010000064.1:2846-4096 GCA_964493565.1 uncultured Pleurocapsa sp.
AAGGCAGGGCAGGAAGTGCTGGTCAATGGCGCTTCTGGCGGCGTAGGGTCTTTCGCTGTGCAGTATGCAAAAGCGATGGGCGCGGTGGTCACAGGCGTTTGCAGTACCCGCAATCTGGAGCTTGTTCGATCAATGGGCGCAGACCATGTGATTGACTACACCCACGAAGATTTCACCACCACCGGGCAAAAATACGATCTGATCTACGATGCTATCGGCAATCGCTCTGTGGGAGAATACCGCCGCGCGCTAAAACCGGGTGGCTGTTGTGTCATTGCCGGTTTTACAACCTTTCCCCGCCTGATAATACATGCTCTTTGGGGCGGAATCACTTCCAAATTCAAAAGTACGTCCGTGGGTCTAATGGGTACTGCAAAGTCCGATCAGCAGGATTTGCGGCTGATCGCGGAACTGCTGGAATCCGGAAAAGTAGTCCCTGTGATTGACAGGCGCTATCCGCTCAGCGAGACTTCCGAAGCCATCCGCTACCTTGAAACCGGGCGCGCCAGAGGCAAGGTGATCATCAATGTGTTGCCCGTCAGTGAAATGTCTGCGTTGTGAACCGGAGAAATATGATCATGATTGAAGACGTTCGTATTTACCTCGCCGGCTTGTGGATTGTAATCATGCTCATCTACCTGCTGGGCGACGTACTGCGTATTTATGCCGGTGACGCTACTCCCGGCGAAATAAACGGTGTGCGCGTTTCACAGGCCATGATGCTAGGCGTCGCTGTCCTTATGCTTACCCCCATCCTGATGGTTTTCTTCTCGCTCGTGCTGCCCTATCCGCTGATTCGCTGGGTCAGCATCATCGCAGCGGGTTTATGGTTCATCTTCAACCTGATCGGCTTACCCACCTATCCCGGCACATACGATAAGTTCTTGCTGGCGTTCAGCATGATCTTCAACGTAATCACCATCATCTATGCCGTTCAATGGGAAGCCCCCGCCTGATCCAGAATACCCCTTCCTATATCGTTTTGCAGAGGCGGGCCGCTGGCTTGCCTCTGCATTTACCCCACATCCTCCTCCATTCCCACCTTCGAAAAACTGCACATCTTGGTCGAAATTCCGATCAAAATGTAAAATATACTTGACACAATGACTGTTATATTTTACATTATGTATGTTGTAGTTTACCTAACGTCAAAATCAGCAGACATTACGGATTAACCATGTCCTATCAGGAAAGACGCAGCATTGCTTCGCTCATCAGCACCCTGTTCATCGGGGGGGCTTATCTGATCT
>CAZBPB010000064.1:4106-12826 GCA_964493565.1 uncultured Pleurocapsa sp.
TTTGTGCTTCAACGCTATCAGGTAGACCCACCCGCCAATGAACTGCATTTCTGGGCATCGGCAATCTTGATCATGATGCCGGTGTACATCGTGCTAAAAGTAATCACGATTATCGTGTTCATCATCATCAACACCATTGCCACCCGCATTGAAGAACCCGATATTTCCGATGAACGCGACAAGCTGATTGACTTAAAATCGGTGCGTGTTTCCTACTACACCTTTTCGCTCGGCTTTTTGCTGGCAATGTTCACTGCGGTGCTCAGTATGCCTGCCTCTACTATGTTCATCGTACTGATAGTCTCTCTTCTGGCAGCCATGCTGGCATACGACATTTCCCAGTTTTTCTACTACCGTCGGGGCGTGTGAAATGGCGAAGTTATCAATCGGCAACAACATTCGCAGGCTGCGCTTTGAGGCTAACGAGATGACCCAGCAGGAACTGGCTGAAAAAGTCGGTGTCACCCGGCAAACCATCGTCGCCATCGAAAAGGGTAAATATTCCCCCTCGCTGGAACTGGCTTTCAGCATCGCCTTAACCTTTAACATGCCGCTGGAAATGGTGTTTTTTGTGGAGAACAACCCGCCATGATGATCCCGTACTGACCGCTAACGCTTCCTGAACGTATGACAATCAAATCTATCTATCCGCCATCCATCAGCGCGTAAGATGCTGGCAGTCCTGCCGCGCGCCTTGATCTAATCTAACTAGTAGGAGAAAACCTCATGAAAGCCATTGTCTACACCGAATACGGCGCGCCCGACGTGCTGAAGCTGAAAGAAGTTGCCAGACCAACACCCGGAGAAAATGAGGTGCTGATCAAAATTCACGCCACGCCCGTCAACTTTGGCGACATTCTCGTTCGCAACTTCAAAGCCGTTTCCCCGCGTGAATTTACGATGCCTACCCCGCTGTGGCTGCCCGCGCGCATGTCTTTTGGCTTCAACAAGCCCAGAGTACAAACCCCCGGCAGCGAGTTCGCTGGCGTGGTTGAGGGGGTGGGCAGCGCCGTGACTAAATTTAAGGTAGGCAATGCCGTCTTTGGCTATCGCGGGCAGGCAATGGGCGCAAATGCCGAATACCTGTGCGTGCCTGAAGATTCCACAGTCGCCATCATGCCCGCCAACCTCAGCTTTGAGGAAGCGGCTGGCATCACCTATGGAGCATTAACCGCGCTCTCCCTGCTTCGCAAAGCGAATATTCAGCCCGGACAAAAAGTGTTGATCAACGGTGCTTCGGGGGCAATCGGCTCGTTTGCCGTCCAAATCGCCAGAGATTTCGGCGCCGAAGTCACCGGCGTTTGCGGAACCCCGCGCCTCGAAACCGTGAAAGCATTGGGCGCGGATCATGTGATTGATTACACTCGCGAAGACTTCACGCAAAACGGTAAGACCTACGACCTTATCTTTGACGTGAAAAACAAATCATCCTTCGCAAAGTGCAAAAATTCGCTCACGCCAAACGGCTGCTATATGCTGGTCAGCTTCAAAACCGGTCAGGTGCTGCAAATGATCTGGACATCCCTCGCCAGCAGCAAGAAGGTGAAATGCGTATTGTCAAACGAAAAGCCCGAAGACCTGATCACCATCCGCGATCTTGCCGAAGCCGGTAAGCTAAAATCTATCATTGACCGCTGCTACCCGTTGGAACAGGCTGCCGCTGCCCATCGCTATTATGAATCCGGTCAAAAAACCGGCAGCGTCATCATCGTCATGGCATAACTGATCAGATGTTTAGGTTGTTTGAATATCTCTCATCAACCGCGCTACACCGTAGAGACAAGGCATGAACGTATTTCATAATTATGCCATCTATCCCGACCTCACCCCTGCTGCGCTGCGCTTAGCTTCCCCTCAGCCGTGCACGGAGAGGGGACTGAGGGGTGAGGTTTACCCCTTATCAAACAACCGACGATACACGCGCGTCGTAACTTTTCTCGTCCCTTTACGTATAATTGCTATTGATAAGATTATGCCTGAGGGCGCATGATGTCCGAGAAAAACCGCGGCAATTTCATATTCGTTTTATGGTTCTTCTCGACTATCGTGCTTGCGGGGTTGTTCATCAGCGCCACCGCTCAAGGTGAACTGACCTCTGCTCACGTCACGCTCGCTCTTGTGATAATGGGGTTGGCGCTGGCAGGTACGACTTATCTATTGCGGCAGAAGGAACCTGAAATTCAGCGGCCTGCTGAAAAAGCCAAGCGCCTAAATGTGGACAGCGTGCTCAGCGAATTGAGCGATGAAGAACTCGTTGAACTGAAGCAGCGCCTATCAGAAAGCAATTACAGCGTAGAAACGCTGGTCAATTCGCTGGGCGATGACGGGGAAACGGTGCTGCGAAGTTAAGCCACCCTGATTATCGTCCCCAAAGATTTTTCGTCATCATTGAACCATTTAACCCCGGATAGGATCTGTGAAAGCTGTCATCTGGACAAAATACGGGCCGCCAGAGGTACTTCAACTTCAGGAAGTGCCTCAGCCAATTCCCAAAGATAATCAGGTATTGATCCGCATTCAGGCGGCTGGCGTCACCAAAGGCGATTGCGAAGCGCGAAGTCTCAAATTCCCGCTGTTTTTATCGCTTCCCATGCGCCTGTATATGGGCGTATTCAAGCCAACTCGATGCAAAATTCTCGGTCAGGAATTAGCCGGAGAAGTCGTAGCCACAGGCAAAGATGTAACCATGTTTCAACCCGGCGATATCGTTTTTGGCTCAACTGGCCTCGCTTTTGGTGCATACGCCGAATACATTTGCCTGCCCGTAGGCACAAACGATGTGGCGCTGGCGCATAAGCCTGCCAGTTTAAGCTGTGAAGAAGCCGCATCTGTCCCTACTGGCGGGATGGAAGCGCTCCATTTCCTACGCAAAGCGAATTTACAGCCGGGAAAATCTATCCTGATCTACGGCGCGGGCGGCAGCATTGGCACGATTGCTGTACAGCTTGCAAAGCACTACGATGCCGAAGTCACCGCCGTTGACAGCGCCCCCAAACTGGAGATGCTGCGCTCGCTGGGTGCTGATCACGTGATTGATTACGCCCGCGAAGATTTCACGCAAAACGGCAAAACCTATGATGCCATCTTCGACGTAGTGGGCAAAAGCCAATTCTCAAAAAGCATGGACTCCCTGACCGCAAACGGGCGCTACCTGCTGGCAAACCCCGGCTTCACCCGGTTATTTCGTGGCAGCGGAACGCCAAAACAGATCGGCAAATCCGTCATCACCGATAGTTCCGCCCGAACCTCTGAAGATTTGCTCTATCTCAAAACGCTGATCGAAGCCGGAAATCTGAAATCGGTGATTGATCGGCGCTACCCGCTGGAACAGGCCGCCGAAGCCCATCGCTATGTCGAAACCGGGCAAAAAAAGGGAAATGTGGTGCTGGTAATGACTTAAGGTATACGGGTACTGGCGTGGGGGATCAGCGTGCTGCGCCTGCCTCAATCCGTCAACAGATTACGCATATAATCGGCTGCCTCGAACATATTAGGAAGTCGCTCCTGCCACAGCACATTTGTCGGCAGGGCAAAACGTGGCAGCAGAGGAGTCTGATAAACGCCCGTTGCATCTGTCCCCTGTAGCTTGTAGCGTCCCCCATCATTCAAGCGGTAAAACCGCGTCTCCTGATGTATAGGATCGATAATCCAATATTCGCGCACCCCCGCCTTCTCATACTCAGCATACTTTTTCCCATGATCGCGCTCAACACTTTCCGGCGAGACAATTTCGATGCAAACATCCGCCGGGCCTATCAATGCTGTTTCGGTAAGTTCAGAAGGCGAGTCATTCAAAATCACCATCACATCAGGCTCACGACCTGACCGAACGGTGTCTACACGCATGGCAAATGGCGCAGACATGATCGTGGCAATAGGGTTAAAGGTGATATATCCGCTTAGCGCACCTACGAAATAATGTAACAATGCAACGTGTCTGGCTGAACTTGGCGACATCGCGATCAGTTCTCCATCTACCCACTCGTAAAAGTGGGCAGCATATTTCTCCATGTATTCATCAAAGCTGACCGGAACGCCGGGGTGAGGTGGCCTATCCGTGATTAGGGAGGTCTGTTCTAAAACCTGATCTGTCATGATTCAATCCGCCGATTTGCTGCTTCCATTATACCCTTATCGCCGTTTTTCCTGCGCTTTCTTCAGGATGTAATGAGCTTCGCTCAGGATGAAATCTACTGCCCCGGCAATCGTGGGATCGGGCGGGGTTTCAGGGGAAAGATCGTAACCGTCTGCGCCTATCAGTTCTACCGTACCCGCGCCAAAGGCGATCTGCGCCGCCCCCACCTGTCCCGTATCCACCGCCGCCAGCGACAATGTTCGCCCATCCAATCGCGTTTCTGCCGCCACAACCAGCACAATATTCAACCGGGCAGGGTTCGCGCCGGAGCTGTCCGGCGGCACCAGCAGCCGCGTCCCCTTCAGTCGGGCAGACTCGCCCGCGCCTACCAGCGCCAGCCGCATACCCGCTTGCGTTTTGGCGCGATTTTGCGGGTGCAAATGATCGGCATTGGCAGCATCGTAGCCCATAGCATCCAGCGCGAACAATGCCGATCTGCCCCCCGTAACCGCGCAGTGCCACACCTGCAAGTTGCAAGAGTCGCCCAGATCAACCAGCAGCGCCGCGCCCTCAACCTGTGCCTTCAACGTGCGAATAAGCGAGAAAAGGCGCGGCGCAAGATCAAGATCGCCTTGCAGCCGCGCTGTGTAGAAGATGGTTAGCGGTGCTTCCACTGTGGGGGACGTTTCTCTACAAAGGCGGTCATGCCTTCGGTCTTATCTTCAGTGCTAAACGACAGTAAAAAGCTGCGTTTCTCGTAATTCAAACCCGCCGAAAGCGCCAGCTCCTCCGCCTGATTCACCGCATCCTTGATCAACCGCGCCGCCACGCGTGGCATCCCGGCGATCCGTTCCGCCAGCTTCAGCGCTTCATCATAATATTGTTCCAGCGGGCACACGCGGTTCACCAGCCCGGCGGTCAGCGCCTCCTGTGCCGTAAGCTGGCGGTTGCCCAGCATCACTTCCATCGCCAGCGCCTTGCCCACCGCCCGTGTCAGCCGCTGCGTGCCGCCCGCGCCGGGGATGATGCCGATGGTAATTTCCGGCTGGCCAAACTTGGCGGTTTCGCTGGCAACGATCATGTCGCACATCATCGCCATTTCGCAGCCCCCGCCCAGCGCCCACCCGCTCACCGCCGCGATCACTGGCTTGCTGATCCGCGTCATCCGCGCCCAGTCCGTCCAGTCGTTTTGCAGCATCGAAACCGCGTCGGTTTCCACCATCTGCTTGATATCTGCGCCAGCAGCAAAAGCCTTGTCGCTGCCCGTCAGCACAATACAGCCGATGCTCTCGTCGCGGTCAAACGCTTCTAACGCGTCGAAAATTTCACCTGCAATCTGCCCGTTTAACGCGTTCAATGCCTGTGGGCGGTTCAAGCGCACCACACCCACGCCCGCAGCCGGCGTTTCAGTCAAAATCATCTCATAAGCCATGTTCATGTCTCCACAAAATGCGTTTTGCCGCGACTATACCACATTCAATAGTTGAACCGGTTTGCTTAAGGGAAAATTGCAGAGTTCATCCCATAGCTCCCTAAATCCCTTGCTAGGGGCATGGTGTGAGCATATTTCCGAATTGTGTGATTTGTCCTTTTACCTCACCTCTGCTGTGCTGCGCTTCGCTTCCTCTCTCCGTGTACGGAGAGGGGACTGAGGGGTGAGGTTGGTGTTCTCTTGTGGGTATCCCCTCCCCCTGAGGGGGCTGACGGGGTAAGGGCTGCTACTTCCAGCCGTTGGTTTTTGCCTTGTCGCGAATCGCTTTGGCGCGCTCGCGGTATGCCGGTTCGTCATTGGCATACGCCCGGTTTTCTACCGCCGGTTTCGCCATATACTCGTTCAGCAGCCTGGTCGCCATCTTAGCGAGATCGCCTGCAATCTTAAACACCTGGCTCTTAACTTCATCGTCACCCCAGATCCAGGGCACATCAATCGTTCTGGAGTTCAGCTCTTTCTCCAGTTCCGGCATGATCTTGTCCTTGAGATGGGTTTCTGAATCGCTGGCGTGAAATTTCTCGTGCCCCCAGGTAATGTCCTTCGCCCAGAAATTCTTGCGCCTTGGAGAACCAAAGCCAACTTTGGCAACATCCGGATCAAGATCATCGGCGGCTTCAGACCATTTGAAGCTCGCGCCCGTTTGCATCACGAAGATCGTTTCTTCAATATTGTTCAAGTCTGGCCCAACATTAATTTGCTTGGTGGCGTTGGTCACATCCGAGCTGATATTGTGCATCAGGCTCAGCGGCACAGTCACATAGTCTTTAAACCATCCTGCTTCCCATACCCCCGGCGTAACCTTGATTTTTGAACCGGTTGTACCAAAGTCATCAGCGGGAACTGCTGCTATCTCGGAATCGCCGGTCGTTTTCACTGAACCGTGGCTGATCGTCCCGCGCACGCTGTCGTGATTGATCACATCGCCAGACACCGCGCCTTCGGTCTGTTTCGCCTCATGCCCCAGCGAGAAACGCAGTTGGCGTGTCGCCGGTCGGTCATGGCAGGTCACTACGCCTGCCGTCATCTCCACCGGGTCAGCCGTACCGGTCATTACTTCTTGCTGATCCTTCTGCTCGTCGCCGCCCAGCAGATCTTCGGCTTTCTTCTTCAAGCCATTCAGAATTTCTTCCAGTTTACGCAGCGCGTCATCCGGATTTTCAATATAGTGCTGAATGTCGTTGACAAATTCCTGAACCGCCGCAATCTCGCTGGCAAATTCCTGCTTGATTTCATCGGCAATCTCATCCAGCCCTTCGCCAACGCCCGTCGTAACATCATTCCAGACTTCGCCAGCGCTGTTGACCGCACCGCCAACGCCCGTCTTAACGTCGTTCCATGCTTCGCCAGCGCCGCTAACCACCTCGCCAGCGCCAGTCTTGACATCATTCCAGACTTCGCCAGCGCCCGATTTCAGATCATCCCATGCTTCGCCAGCGTCATTGACGACTTCGCCAGCGGCACCCTTCACATCGTCCCATGTTTCGCTGGCAGCGTTAGTGGCATCGTCGTAGGCGTCGGAAGCCGCCCCCTTCATCTCATCCCACCAGCTGTCATGATTGTGTACCGACTGCATCTCCACCGGATCAGCCGTGCCGGTCATCACTTTTTCTTCGTCCGGCGCTGAGTGGCTCAGTCGGGTCATGTATTGTTGAATTTCCTGCAATTTGGCTTTGATTAGCGTGCCAGCAGGGTTCGCCGTACCATTAGCCGCGTTCGCATTTTGCCCGCCGCCCAGCATCCCCCATGTTTGTGCGCCAGCAATGCCGTCTGGCGAAAGGCCTCTCGCCTGCTGAAACTGAATCAGCGCATCGCGGGTTGCCTGCCCGAAAATACCGTCCACGTTCAGGCTTGCGCCGTTCTGGTTCAGCAGGTTTTGCAGGTTGCGAACCCCCGCCCCGCTGCTGCCCATTCGCAAAGTCGGGCTTCCGCTGTTTTGAGCGAGCGAGCGTTGAAGATAGCCGTTGCCTGCGTAGCGGCTCAGCATCATCAGGCTGCTATTCTGTCGGATAGTCGGGTTCTGCACAGGCGCGGGTTTGCGCTGTGCAATCGTTGTCGTCAGGGGAACCGGAGCGTGAGCCAGCGTTCGGCGATGCTGCATTGTCAGGGCGCTTTCACGAAAGAATATGTTAATGAGTATATAGTGAAGCAAAAAGAGAGCAAATAGGAGGGAGTGGTGAAATAGCAGGATATGACCTTGACCTCACCCCTGCTACGCTGCGCTTGGCTTCCCCTCTCCGTGTACGGAGAGGGGAATGAGGGGTGAGGTTATTGCAGGCAATATCCTCGAAAGTCCCCGCTCCCAAATTAACATGACGCGTGTGAGGAATACCGGCCTATTTAGCCCCTCGCCCGTTCTCCAGCACCCCCACCACCTGAAACCAGAACGGATCGCCTGTCGGGTTCTGATATACCGTCATCCCCAGCGACTTCATCACCGCTTGCGAGGCGATATTTTCGCTGTCGGTGGTTGCCACCACCCGCCGCGAATGCAGCACGTTGAACACGAAATCAACCATCGCCTTTGCCGCTTCCGCCGCATATCCCCGCCGCTGGTACGCCGGATAAATCCCCCAGTACAGCCCAAATTCTGGCTGCACCAGTTCATCACGCGGCGCATCCCCGCGAAATTCCGGCAGAACATGCCAGGGCACAATCGTTTGCACCAGCCCTACCGAGCCGATAGGTTCGCCGCTGTCCTTTAACGTGATCAGGTAATCGCCGTAGGGTGGTTGGTACAGTCGCGCCAGATTACGATAATTGGCAACGGTCCAGTTCAGCCAGTCACGCGTTACCTCCAGCGAATCGACATCAGCCTCAAAACACTCCACCTGCACGCGGTGAGCAGGCGCTAGATCGTCCAGCGTGTAATCGCGAATCATTAAACGTGCGGTCTCAATCGGCTGCATCGTTGCTCCATTAGAAAAGGGAACACCTTTGTGTTCTCAACTAACGGTATTTTACTTGATCGCGCGTTACAGGTGTCGTCTATGGCAGCAGCCAATATGGCTGCAAGCCGGCTGGCGAACGCCGAATTTTTCAGTTGTAGCCAGAAATGCTTGAAAGCAGGCTTATTGACGGGCAAACAAAGGAGACGTTACGCGCCCGGCGGCTTATAGCGGATCTGGTCAGCCTTGCGCAGCGCGTCCAACGTTT
>CAZBPB010000065.1:0-8803 GCA_964493565.1 uncultured Pleurocapsa sp.
TGGTGCTGATGTCCGGTATGGATTTGCCGCTGATCACCGTCCGCAAGCAGATCGTGAGTGCGGTTGACTTGATCGTGCAGATCGCCCGATTGCGTGATGGCAGTCGCAAGATCACGCAGGTCAGCGAAATTCAGGGTATGGAAGGCGACAACGTGATTTTGCAGGATATTTTCATGTATCGCATGCCCGGTTCCAATGCCAGCACCCCGGCGACGGTTGGCGGCGGCAAGCTAGAAAGCACTGGCTTCCGCCCCAAGTTCATCGAACGGCTAGAAGAAAACGGCTTCCGCCTCAGCGGGCGTATCTTCGGCGCAGGACAGAGCACCTTCGTCAAAACCAGCCTGTAAAAAGTTCGCAGGGATTCTTTATCCTGAACTATCACGCCCTCACCGTTTTACGCCGCCCATATCATCCTCTTTCTACAATGTAGAAAGAGGACTGAAAGGCGAAGATAAACAAAAAGGACGCGGCAACACCACGTTCTTCAAAATCACACCGTATCTATTGGGGCGGTTAACGAACCGCCCTTTCGGCAGATGAAGCCTACGCCTCAAACACCCATTCTTTCAGCATCGCCGCAATCAATGTACAGCGGCGTGGCATACTGTTCAATACCACATGCTCATGCAGCGCATGTAGGCCGTCGCCCTGTGGTCCCAGCCCATCCAGCACGCCCACGCCCAAACTGGCAACGGTGTTACCATCAGAGCCACCGCCGCTGCTGGCTTCAGTGATCGTCAATCCCTGCGCCTCACCGATCTGCTTCGCCTGTGCATAATTGCGGATCATGGCCTCGTTGCGTTCCATTGGCGTGTGACCGTTGGTGCGCTCGATCTTCAGCTTTGCGCCCGGCACAACAGGCTCAAGGCTCAGCAGCATTTCTTCAGTTTCCTCAAACTGCTGTACGCTGATCGCCCGTGTATCCACAAAAGCGGTCACATGTGCCGGAATCACGTTGGTGGCGCTGCCCCCTTCCACCACCGTCACCGAAACGCTGCGCCCATTTTTAAGGTCGTTCATCCCGTTGATGATCAATGCCTGATTGGCAAATTCGATGATCGCGTTCACGCCCTTTTCCGGCTGGTTTCCGGCGTGGCTGGGCAGTCCTTCAATATCTAATTTGTAGGTAGCAACACCCTTGCGCATCGTCTTAAGCGCCTCATCAATCGTCGCCGGTTCCATCACCAGCACCAAACCGGCTTTCGGCATCTCACTCTTGATGGTCGGGTTGGAATATACACTGCCCACTTCTTCATCAGTGGTCATCAGCACCCAGATCGGGCGGTTCGGCATTTCACCGCGATCCTTCAGCCCGCGCAGCGTTTCCAGAACGATTGTGATGCCGCCCTTCATATCAATCGCGCCCGGCCCGAACAACCGATCCTGATCATCAATATACGTCGGGCGTTCGGCCAGCGTACCCAACGGCCATACCGTATCAATGTGGATCAGGAACACTATCGGCTTACCCGGCGCATCTTCATTCCATTTCGCCAGCAGCAAATCGCCAACTTCGGTTTGCGGAATGCGCATGACCGATGAAGCGTCCAGTTCATTGAACTTCGCTTCCATGAATGCCCCCATCTTGTCCACAGAGGCCTTGTCACGGGTGGGAGTTTCGTAGCTAACCAGCGTTTTAAGCAGCTCGACCATATCTTCGCGTCGGCTTTGAAAAAACGTAAGCAGTTCAGACATGCTTTAACCTCGAAAAATGGATTACGGTCAGTTTCCGCCGCTCACCTCTGAGGACACGATGATGATTCCGTGTTCATAATACGCCTATACAAAACCCCCTCAGCCCTGAGGGAGAGGGGTAGGAGTGAGGGCATTAGAAATACCGCGCAAGTTGAGTAGTTGCGCGATTGTAACACAAATTCAATACGGGCAGATCGTCTCTGGCCTGTATGGTTCGCTCGAATCGCCGTAACGATTCATCAAACCGACGCCTTCTGGCCTTGTAGACAGTGTTTCGAGAACTGCCACGCACGCGCTGTGCAGATTGTTGCTGGTTTGCAATGTATCCCAAAAACGGATCGCCAATTCCGCATACACCGGTGCAGCCGCTAGATCGGGGTACAACTGCAATATTTGCGCGTGAATATCCACCAGTTCCGGCGCTTCCATATCTGCATAAGCCAGCAGCATACGGTAGCGAGCGTATGCAGGCAGCACCGTAATATCGTCATTCAGCCAGTTTTCCAGCGATGGACTGTTGATCGCCAGATCGTACAGCGCAATGGCGTCACGCGTTCGCCCTTGCTGGAACGCCTGATCTGCGTCATGTACCATCTGAATACGGAAACGCGGCGGGTCGTACTGTGTGTAACTGCGAACATAGCTCGCTCCGTCCCAGTCATACACAATCTGTCCAGTACGCAGGGGACCAGTGGTTGAATCGCCATCATTGGTGAGGCGCACTACCAGTTCGCTAATCCTGTCGCCATCAACGTCCAGCGGCGCAGGCGATTCATCGCTGGTCACGCCGCCGCCCAGTAAGTTCAAAAATCGGCCTCGTCCTACATCCCATGAGGTCAATTGGGTAAGCTGCTGGCAGTTTTCACCATCAGCATTACAAATTTGGCTGGCAAACATCAGGTCAGGACGTTGGTTAAAATTCAAATCGGCGGCGCTTAATATCTGTGGCGGCGTTCCACTTCCCTCTTGCGCCATGACCGCTTGATAGCGTTCGGTATAGCGGCCATCCGCGCACACATAAATGACCAGCATGCCGCCGATCTCCGGCGCATTGAATGACACCAGCACTTCGGGGATACCTTCGCCCGTCAGGTCAAGATCGCCGCGCACAAAGCCGCCTTCCAGCAACGCCCAATTATCGCGCAGCACGGCCTCAATCTCGCCGGCATTACCACCATCGCTCAAGTAACGTCCAATCGCGTCAGACACGGCAGCGGATGTGCGCGGCGTGCCGCCTTGCGCGGAAGCTTCCAGCGAAGCCGAAGCATTCAGCGCCGGACAGGCAGCAAAATTGGGCGTCGCCGTAGGCACATTCGCCAGCGCAATGGCAGTTGCTGGATTAGAAAGCTGTCCATCAGCGGGGGGTGGCACTGCTGGCGGCAGCGGCCCTTGAATCAGCCGTCCAGCCGTCATCGTCGGGAACATTATCCCCGCTGTCGCCGGGGGCGGCGTTGGCTGGTTTGCACACGCGGAACCTAGCGCAATCACGAGTATGATCAGAAAATAGAGAGATGTCATTCGTCGCATAGTGCCGGATTGTAACATTTAGTTCAAAACGAAACACAGACGGGGATATTGCCCGCTAAACTGGACTATAATCGTCATTCGTATTCAACCTCCTCTCCCTGAGTGCTGAAGGTAGGGGTGAAGGCTTTACAGATGATCTCAATACGTCCCGCGCTCGCTAGCGATGAAGCAGTCATCATCCAGATGATCCATGCTGAGCAGCTTGACCCGACATCGCTCAACTGGCGAAACTTTCTGATGGCCGTGGATGAGGCGGCAGATAACCAGATTGTTGGTATCGGGCAGATCAAAATTCTGCGCGGCGCGTATGAACTAGGCAGCCTTGTGGTGGTTGAGGGGTATCGTGGGCGTGGCATTGCTGGCAATCTGATCCGCGCGTTACAAGCCCGCGCGCCCCGCCCGCTGTATCTACTGTGCGAAACAAAAATGTGCAGCTACTATGCGAAATTTGGCTTACGGCGGATCTCTTTCTGGCATGCGCCGCTGATTATGGAAGTTAAGTGGCTAATCCCTTCAACCATTTTCTTCCTAGCCGGTTATCGTTTTGCGCTGATGGTGCAGCTAGAATAACCATGCGCCTCACTTGCATCACATTTCACCTTCGCGTTCTAATTGATCTTCTGAATCAGACACAACCTTTAGGAAATTAACGTTATGCGTTCTGTGATCCCGTTCAATCATGGTTGGTTGTTTGCCCCTCGCGAGTTGAGTCCTTCTGCCCCTGACAGCGACTTTCAGCGCGTTACGCTGCCCCACACCAACATCGAACTTCCGCATCACAGTTTCAACAATCTTGATTACCAGTTCACCAGCACTTACCGGCAGCGATTCACCCTGCCCGAACCGCTAAAAGGTCGCCGCCTCTATCTCGATTTTGATGGCGCGATGACGGCCTACACTGTCACCGTAAACGGTTTTACATTGGGCACATTCGACGGCGGCTATACACCCTCATCATTTGATCTCACGGATGCGCTGCGTGATGGTGAAAATTTACTTCAGGTCAGCCTCGATTCGTCTGAGCGTCCGGATATTCCGCCGAATGGCGGGCTTGTGGATTATCTCACCTTTGGTGGCATTTACCGCGAAGTCAGCCTGCGTTATGTAGAGCCAGTTCACATTCAAGATGTTTTCGCGCGCACTCTTGATGTCTTAAGTGGTGAACCGGTCGCTGAAATAGATGTCACCGTTAGAAACCTTAGCGATCGGGCAGCAAGCGTTGATGTTGCCATCAGCATTGGCGATATGGAATCTGGCAGCGTGAAGGCGCAAGTTCCAGCTAATGATCACATCGTGGTCACGCTTACCTTATCTAGCGCGCAGTTTGCGCTCTGGTCTCCAGACTCGCCCACCCTCTACACCTGCATAACCGCGCTTTCTACTTCCGGCATATTGCTAGATCGGGTACATACCCGTTTCGGCTTCCGCCACGCTGTATTTGCAGAAGATGGTTTCTATCTAAATGGTCAAAAGCTGAAGCTGATCGGCTTGAACCGCCACCAGACCTATCCTTACATTGGCGCAGCGGCTCCGGCGCGGTTGCAGCGTAAAGATGCCGATATCCTCAAATCTGAATTGGGCATAAATATCGTACGCACCAGTCACTATCCGCAGTCGCCGCACTTTCTGAATCGCTGCGATGAGATCGGTTTGCTAGTATTTGAAGAAATTCCCGGCTGGCAGTTTATTGGCGACGAGGATTGGAAAGCCCTCTCATTGATGACCGTTGAGCAAATGATCCTGCGTGACCGCAATCATCCCTCCATCGTGCTGTGGGGCGTGCGGATCAATGAATCATTTGACGACGATGCACTCTATACTGCCACCAACGCGCTGGCACATAAGCTAGACCCTACCCGTCAAACCGGGGGCGTTCGTTATTTCCAGGGCAGCAGCTTTCTGGAAGACGTGTTCACCTACAATGATTTTTCCAACACCATTATCGAGCCAAACCATACGCCCTATATGGTTACGGAATACAACGGTCACATGTTCCCGACCAAAACCTTTGATAACGAAGAAAGACAGGTGGAACATGCCCTGCGCCACGCCCATATCGTAGATAAAAACTTTGAGTGGCAGCAGATCGCTGGGGCAATTGGCTGGTGCGCCTTCGATTACAACACCCACCGTGAATTTGGCTCTGGCGACCGCATCTGTTACCACGGCGTTAGCGATACATTTCGCTTACCAAAATTTGCGGCAGCAGTTTACGCAAGTCAGGTTGATCCAACCGTTCGCCCTGTATTGGATGTCGCCAGCTTCTGGACGCAGGGCGATAGAAGCGCCAGCGGCGTTAACCCGCTGCACATCTTCACCAACTGCGACGCCGTTCAGGTCTATAAAGGTGAAAGGTTGTACGGCACATATACGCCAGATCGGGAAGCGTTCCCCAGCATGCCCCACCCGCCTGTAAACGTTTCCGGCATTAGTGGTCTTGCTATGTTCGGGCCAAATTATGAAAATTTACGTGTGGTGGGATTACTAAACAACCAGCCCGTCATCGAACAAAGAATGTCATCGCGCGGTGTGCCATTCGCCCTAACACTCACTGCGGATGATCAAACCATCCATGCCGATGGCGCAGACATGACCCGGATCATCTTCAAAATTGTGGATGAATTTGGCAACCGGATGCCATTCTGTACGCAGGTTGTTAGCTTTGACATTGAAGGTGAAGGGGTGTTGGTCGGGGAAAATCCGTTTCCACTGGTAGGTGGGCAGGCAGCCATTTATGTGCGTGCCAGCGAAACTTCCGGCACCATCCTTATACGTGCCACAACCAGAGGCCTTGCGCCGGCAGAGGTCACCATCGAGGCTGTATAAAATCACCTTCTTCGGCATTCTTCCCCTCGCTACACAATGACGAGGGGACTGTGGAGACAGGACGCATTTACCCGTTTGCCCTTACTTGTGTGGGCTTGATCTTAAAAATGATCCGCTGTTCGCCGTGTCGAGTAGGCTTGTTGCTATAGAAATCCGGTCTACCATCATATTCGTCGCTTAATTTATTAATATGTGTAACCGCCTCTTGCTGGTCATCAATCACTTCTTCAACCACGCCCTGAACTTCCATCCAGCGATAGTGGTCTTTAGGGTCAATCACCAGTACCGTCACCTGCGGACGTTTCTCCATGTTTTTCACTTTAAGGCGACCACCCGCACTGTTTACGCGCAGGTATTCGCCGTCATAATCGCACCACACTGGCGTCACTTGCGGCTGACCACTTGAATTAATCGTCGCCAGACTCACTACAATCGGCCGCTCCAGTAAATCACGGTATTCCGCAGGGACATGTTTTTCCTTTAACATTTGTATCTTTCCTGTATGTATACGCTCAACAGCGCTTTCTACACTTGAAAGACGCCTTTATAACACGTTGGTCTTACTTTACTTGCATACCAAAACGAACCACCAGCAGAATCCAAACCCGGTAGCAGTTTAACCTTGTCAGTTTTCAGATCAAGAAATATGAAAGACGAGATACATGGTGCAGATCATGAGAAAAGGCGAGGAACGAACAACGCCATACTCTCGCAAGATTCTGGCGTTGATCCAACGTGTTCGAATAAGCTCCAGTTAGGCAGGGGCGCCTGGATTCGAACCAAGAACGACTCTTTTGGAGAGAGTAATGATGCCGTTTCACCACGCCCCTAGATGCGTTTAGTGTACACGACGCGCGCGAGACGAGTCAACGGCGAATCAGTTAAATAAAACACCCGCTTGTAGGCGGGTGTTTTGTGCTTACTTGGTTTCGCGATACACCACGTGCTTGCGAACGAAGGGGTCATATTTCTTGAGTTCAAGGCGACCGCTGTCGTTCTTACGATTCTTCTGTGTGTAGTACATATGACCGCTTTCGGTGCTGCGCAGCTTCACCAGAAGGCGGTTGCCTTTTTTTGCCATCGTTCGTTACCCCAAACTCTGAAAATGCTTGCCTGTGCGTTTGATTCTGAGCTTCAGACGAGATTTGAACTCGTGACCTCACCCTTACCAAGGGTGTGCTCTACCGACTGAGCTACTGAAGCAAATTGTTAATGATTGAAAAGGTATGGGCCGGGCAGGACTCGAACCTGCGAAGGCCTTCAGCCAGCGAATTTACAGTCCGCCCCCTTTGCCACTCGGGACACCGACCCTCTTTTCAATTGTGCTGCAAGAGCCACCAATGGGATTCGAACCCATGACCTACCGCTTACAAGGCGGTTGCTCTGCCAGCTGAGCTACGGTGGCATTCAGTGACATTATACCATGATGCCCCGGTCACTCAAGGCGCGAATCATAAAGGCGCGCACGCCATTTTGTCAATGATGGAATGGGCGAAAAGGTGGCAAAAATTTCAGGTTTCGCCCAAATGAACCGGTATTTTGCCTGACCTCTACCCGTGTGGTGCGGTCACTTCCCGTTGAATATTATCCTGATCGCGACGGCATAGCAGCCCCACACCGATATGAGGGTGCTGATCAACGACATCATAACCAGAGGCGGGGTGCGCGTTTTTTCGCTAATCATGAACATCCGGAGAACGATTGCGCTGGTAGGCAGAGCGATCTATTCGGCTATCCTGTTCCGTCGCATGCAAAGTCTGCCTAACCGTATGGTCGGCAACTGGCTGATCGCCGCAGGGCAGCGTCAAGCGCGAAGTCGTTATGCCTTCGCTGGAAGCTGAAATTGCCACGAAACTGCTTAAGCGCGGTATCTTTATGTAAACTTTAAGATTGTCATCTTTTGCAGGCTTATGATCACATCCTATTGCCAGAAATCGGTCATAACTTTACAGGTCACCTCTTGCGCGCATGCCTGATCGCCAATCGCGGCGAAATCGCGCTACGCATCATCCGCGCTTGCCGCGAACTAAGCATCCGCGCCTGCGCCGTGTATTCCGATGCCGATGCAAAGGCGCAGCACGCCTTTGAGGCGAATGCCGCCTTTGCGCTCGGCGGCAACACAACTGCTGAAAGTTACCTAGATATTGATAAACTGTTGCAGGCGGCGCGCAAAATGGGCTGCGACTGTGTGCATCCTGGCTACGGCTTCCTCTCTGAACATGCTGATTTCGCGCAGGCTGTTATAGACGCAGGCTTGATCTGGATCGGGCCGCCGCCCAATGCCATCCGGTCAATGGGCGTCAAGACCGAGGCGCGCGCTTTAATGCGGAATGCGGGTGTGCCGCTTGCGCCCGGCTTTGACGACGAGAATGCCAGTGATCAGGCGCTGTTGAACGCAGCGGAGCGGATCGGCTACCCGGTCATGGTCAAAGCGGCGGGTGGCGGTGGTGGCAAAGGCATTCGCATCGTGCATATTCCTGAAACGCTGCTTGAAGCGGTGGCAACGGCGCGCAGTGAAGCGGGTCACGCATTCAATAATTCGCGGGTGTATCTTGAAAAATATGTAGAACGCGCGCGCCACGTAGAAGTACAGGTGTTGGGGGATCAGCATGGCAATGTGGTTCACCTGTTTGAACGCGATTGCAGTGCCCAGCGCCGTCACCAGAAAGTGATCGAAGAATCGCCCGCGCCGGGCTTGAGCGCAGCGCTGCGTGAAGGAATGGGTGAAGCTGCCGTCGCTGCCGCCCGGGCTGTC
>CAZBPB010000065.1:8813-9656 GCA_964493565.1 uncultured Pleurocapsa sp.
TTATCAAAGCGCTGGCACCGTTGAATTTCTGCTTACGCCAGACGGTCAATTCTACTTTCTGGAAATGAACACGCGTTTACAGGTCGAACATCCGGTCACCGAACTGGTCACGGGGCACGATCTGGTGAAGCTGCAATTTACTGTCGCCGCTGGTGAAAGCCTACCATTTTCACAGCTTGATCTAACCCAGCGCGGGCACGCCATCGAATGCCGCCTGTATGCAGAAGACCCAACATCCGGCTTTCTGCCAGCTCCCGGCACACTATCCCATTTTGAGATTCAGCATCTCCCCGGGGTGCGCGTTGATGCTGGCGTGAGGGCTGGTGATAGCATTTCGCCTTATTATGATCCGTTAATTGCCAAGATCATCGTTTATGATGACTGCCGCGAAGCAGCAATCCAGCGTATGGATGCGGCATTAAGCGCAGTGATCGCCCTCGGAACGCCTACTAATTTGAATTTCTTACGGACGCTGATCAATCATCCGGCCTTTCAACAGGGCGAGATGGACACAGGCTTCATTGAGCGCCATGCTGATGAACTGATTGCGCCGATGGAACAAGATTTACAGCTGGCGCTGCTGGTTGCAGCCCTTAGCGAAAACGTTGTTTTCAAACCTGTACAATCCACAACATTTGCAAATTCTGCGCCTGATTCATGGGATAATGCAGATGGATTTCGCGGTGGAGGGCGTTCCTAATGCAGAAAAAATGGATGATCATGCTGTTGATCATCATTATGGCGGTTGTGATTATCGGCGTTGCGCTCAGTGTGTTGGCGCAGGAAAACCCGCCTACGCAGCCCGTAGTGGCGATTGATCCGCCGACAGGCAGCACGACCAAC
>CAZBPB010000065.1:9666-12717 GCA_964493565.1 uncultured Pleurocapsa sp.
ATCACGCGAAATATATACGGTATTGGCCGTTGGCGACGGCGTTTTTGAGCCGGAAGGCTGGTTTGCTGGCGCACAGGAAATGCCAGATCGCACTGTTGCCACATGGGCATCTGATAGTATTGGCGGCACCAGTCTGGCCGAATATCTGCATTTCGATCAGGGGTACGACTCAACAACCATCGTTTCCGAGTGGTTCAATAACGATTGGTTCACCTCTGCATTCAGTGATTTCAATACATGGACGCCTCAAGGCGCCTGCACTACCGGCAGCACCACCCTCTATGAATTTACGTTGTTACAAGGTGAGGTCAATTATGTGCTGCGCTACTGGGTGGAGTTAGTGCCCCCGAATCGCGTTCTCGCCTTCCAGATTCTGTTCCCTGAAGAACAATCTGCTCTGCTTGAGCAGTACGCGCAGCGTCATAACCCCGATTTGTATAACTGCCCGTAGCCGATGCCAGAATATCGCTATCGTTTCGGGGAACGTTTCTTTGAGGTCAACCTTGAACGGTTGGCAAATGGCGATCAACGCGCCACCATCCGCGAAGGCGAAACCTTCACCACGTTCGACTTTTCTGCTGAACAGACGGTTGATTCGTGGCATCTGAATTTGCCTGACGGTCAGTATCGGGCGGTCATATCCAGCAGCGGTGATATGCGCGAAATCTGGCTGAAGGGTGCTACCTATTCCCTGAAACGCGAAGCTGAACGCACAAGCCGCGCGACTACGCCAGACAAAGCATCCGGTCAGATTGAAGCGCAAATGCCCGGCCTCGTACGCGAGGTGCTGGTGCAGGCTGGCGATCACGTTGAACGAGGGCAAACGCTGGTGATTCTTGAAGCCATGAAGATGGAACTGCGGATGCCCGCCCCCTTTGATGGCGTGGTGAAACAGATGCATATTCGCAAAGGCGAAATTGCGGCGCGCGGGCAATTGCTGGTTGAAATCGTATAATGATTCGTGACAAACGCCATTCGATTCAAGCGGGAATAGTGAACTATATCACTGTCTCTACAAACTCAAACCTCGTATAGTGCCCTAATTCAAAATCACACTGCTCTGGAGAGGACAGGATGACGATTGACTTGGCGATTGCCATCATCATTCTATTAATAGCGATCATCTTTTTCGCTACCGAAAAATTGCGCGCCGATTTAGTCGCCCTATGCGCCATCATCGCGCTGGTTTTGACAGGCATCCTGACGATTGAAGAAGGCGTTGCTGGTTTTGCCAGTTCATCGGTGCTCAGCATTGCCTTTTTGTTTGTGGTCGGGGGTGCAGTTTTTCAAACGGGACTCGCCGCAACTATCACCAATTACATCGTTAAGATCGGGGGAGATAGTGAAGCCCGATTGCTAATGCTCCTCTTGATCAGCGTTGCTGCTATGTCGGCTTTCATCAGCTCAACCGGCGTTGTTGCTCTGATGCTGCCGGTGGTTATCAACCTCGCCAACCGCACTAAAGTTCCAGCCTCAAAATTACTCATGCCAATGGCGTTTGGGGCGCTGTTGGGTGGCACCACCACGCTGATCGCCACGCCACCCAACATCATTGTTTCGGAAACACTGGAAACAGCCGGATACGAGCCTTTCACCTTTTTTAGCTTCACTCTACCGGGATCGCTGCTATTGATTGCCGGCCTGATTTACATACTGGTATTTGGACGCAAACTCATTCCCCATCGCGAGAGTGAACATATCGTTCAGCGTATGGAGACGCCGGGAGAGTTGTTCGAGCTTTATAAACTGCCGGACATCATGTATCACCTTCGCGTTCGCGAACAATCAAGGCTCGCCGGCCTCACAATCGGCCAAAGCCACCTGCGAAGCGAGTTCAACGTCACCATTATCAATATCCAGCGAACCTTAAAAAAGGGGGCAAGTCTTCGCGAACTCACGATCCAGCAGCTTACGCCTGAAACTGTGATTCAACGGGACGACATCCTAATTGTGCAGGCCGATATCAGCGACCTAACCTACACTGCCGGATATTGGAACCTCGGTATCATGACCAACCATCCTATTCGCGATGGCGAGGTCATCACAAACGAGGTCGGGATCGCTGAAGTTATTTTGCGTCCTCGGTCTACGCTGATCGGGAAAACGCTGCCCGAAGTCCGGTTTGGCACTGTTTATAACCTGACTGTTCTCAGCATCCGCCGTCCGGGCACTGATGAAGTACTCAGTCTCAAAGAAACACCCCTCAAATTTGGCGATATGCTGCTGGTTCAAGGGCGCTGGAAACACATTTTTGCGCTCAAACAACTGCGTCAGGACTTCATCGTGATGGGTGAACCAGAAGCGGCAGAAGCCGGGGCATTCATCCGTTCCTCTCATGCCCCGATCACGTTGATGATCATGATCGGCATGGTGGTCGTTCTCGCCCTCAATATCATGTCGCTTACACTGGCAAGCCTGATCGCTGCAGTTCTGATTGTACTAACAGGCTGCTTGAGCATGGATGAAGCATACGAGTCTATTGACTGGAAAAGCCTTGTCGTGATTGCAGGCATGATTCCAATGAGTACCGCCCTGCAAAAAGTAGGGCTGGTAGATATCGTGGCTGATTTTCTGATGAATACGCTGGGAGATTCTGGCCCAATTTATGTACTCGCAGGTCTTTTCCTGATCACCGTAATTTTGACCCAGCTTGTTTCCAACACGGCTACCGCGCTGCTGATCGCCCCTGTGGCTATCACTGCCGCCATCGGCCTGAACGTTGCCCCGCAAGCCTTTATGATGGCAGTTGCCTTTGGCGCGTCAATGGCATTCATTTCCCCCGTTTCAACGCCAGTGACCATGCTGGTGATGGGCGTTGGCAACTATAGGTTCAGCGATTTTGGCAAGGTGGGAGCGCCGCTGATTCTGATTGCATTCATCGTCGTCATCGGTGTACTCCCTGTTCTGTGGCCTTTCTAGCAATTGCTTCATTTGCGGCTGAATAGAAATTATTCCTCATGTAATTTTCTGCTGGTCATAAAGCCAACCGCTTGACTCTGTCACCGCTTGTCCATACTCTAAAATCATCCACAGCAACCCGTTTACAAGTGA
>CAZBPB010000066.1:0-7109 GCA_964493565.1 uncultured Pleurocapsa sp.
GCCGAACTCCAACCCTTCGTACATTTTGATTGCGGTGTTCAAATTGTTGGTCTGAACATAGGCGGCAAGTCCGTACTCCAATGCATTGGCATGAGCCAGGACTTCCTCTGGTTCACTAAAAGTGAGAATCGGCATTACCGGGCCAAAGATCTCTTCCCGATAAATCTGCATGTCAGGGTGAATGTTCATGAGAACAGTAGGCGAGTAGTAATAGCCGTGCTCGAATGTTAAGGGACGACTGCCCCCTGCAAGCACTTCCGCCCCTTCCTGTCTGGCGGCGACGACCATCTGTTCAACCCGTTCACGCTGACGGGCATTGATCAACGGGCCGGCATCAGTATCTTCTATCAGGCCGCTGCCGAGTCGTAAGTTCTGGCTGAGGGCGGCGGTACGCTCCGCGAACTCTTCAACAATTCCGCTGTGTACGAAGAATCGCTGTGGGGAGATACACACCTGACCGTTATTGCGATATTTGAACTGGACGGCCTGTCTGGCAACATCTTCAACATTTACGTCCGGGAAAATGATAACCGGGGCATTACCGCCCAGCTCAAGCGATAATCTGGTGACCGTTTGAGACGCGCCATCCATGAGCAGTTTGCCTACCCGGGTGCTGCCGGTAAAGCTGATCTTGCGGCAGCGTGAGTCTGCAAGCATGACTTTGCCCATCGCATCGGGGTCGCCATTGATCACGTTGACCACACCCGCAGGAACACCTGCTTCATGCAGTGCCTGCGCGTAAATCATGGCGGAGCGCGGCGTGTATTCACTTGGTCGCCCGACGATGGTGCAGCCTGCGGCTAGTGCTGCTGCCCAGGCACGGGCAAGGTTGTAAACCGGGAAATTCCACGCGGTAATGATGCCGACTACGCCAACCGGTTCGTGCATCACCATAATACGGCGGGTAGCGACGCGCGCCGGCACAATGCGGCCATAAACGCGTTTGCCTTCCTCGGCGTACCACTCCAGAAGGTTTGCGCCTGTTGTCCATTCGCCGCGTGCTTCGCGAAGCGGCTTGCCGCTTTCTTCGGTGGTGATGATCGCTAAATCATCAACCCGCGCACGAATCCAGGCGGCGGCGCGCATCAATATTTCAGCACGCTCATAGGGTGTTTTCTTTGCCCATTCAGGGAGCGCGGCGGCAGCGGCATCTATAGCGGCGCGGGCATCTTCCGCGTCACCGTAGGGAAGACTTCCCAAAACCTCTTCAGTAGCAGGATTGAGAAGTTCCCAGGTGCCACCTGCGAGTGCGTCTTTCCACTCGCCACCAATCAATTGTTTGTAGTGAAGTTGATTATATAAGCCCATGATCGGCCTTGCTTAAGGGCGTTTTTCGACACCAAATTACGGTATCGTAAGATCGTAACTTACTATACCCGATCCACCGGGGGGTTTGCCAACCCCCAAAATCCGCCAATCTTTTGAGCGAATTTCTGGCTAAGACGCACAAATGAGAGCGCCGCTATGTTTAGAAGGGCTTAGGCTTTCGCCTGCAAAATTTGATCACTGGCAAAACGCGGGAAGGCAAGATCTATCTCGATACAGGAAAACTTCCAGCCGCCTGTGACCTGTCCCGGCGTAGAATTTCGCTGCGGAACTAGAAAACAACGCCGCCGGTTAATTGGCGGCGGCGCTGGACTTTAGGCGTGCTTTGCGGCGCATTTCTTGCACTTGCCCGGTATGCGCGCTGGTGCCGTTTACAGAGGTGTCAGAACGTATAGCCTGATCTAAGCGAAACAAATCGGTGCGCGAGGTCATATCAAGGCTAATCGGCGTGACCGATACCTGTTTTTCATGAAGCACGACATAGACATCCGAATTTGGCTCGGCCTTGGACGGATCAGCGACATAGTGATAACCGATGCGCCCGACATCACCAAGCGCCACGCGCTCCGGACGGGTGGGCCAGTAAATGCGATGACGGGAAATGCGAGTGATTTTCCAATCGGTTTCGGATGTTGCTTCCAGCGGAATATCCACTTTCAGCACGTCAACATCATCGGGACGCCGGGCACTCATCATCCACAGACCAAAGCGCCGGGCAAAACGGGCTGCGGTAGTGAAATCCACTTCCTGACTATAGCTGAGATGGAGGTCATGGCGGGTGGTTTGCGAGACGGCAAGTGCCGGGATGTTCATGCTGGCGGCTTCTAACGCCGCGCCAACGGTGCCAGAGATAGTGACGCCGCTGCCACAATTTTCACCGTAATTGATGCCAGATACCACCAGCGAAGGAAGGCGATCCGCCAGTTCGATCACGCCATGTTGTACAGCCTGCGCTGGCGTGCCATCCACTGAATATACTTGAATGCGGCGACCGCCAATTTCGCGCTCTTCGGCGTAAATACGGCCTTCGCTGGTCACGGGCATGCTGCGACCCATTCCAGACTGCTGCTCACGGGGGGCGACCACTAGTATATCGGCGAAATCGGCAAATTCAGCTACAGATGCCCAGAGACCGGGCGAGGCGATGCCGTCGTCATTTGTGAATAAGACGAGCGGACGGGAACTTTGTGTTGATATGTGGGATTCGTTTTGTTGATTTATCATGCTAACAATCATAGTCTCATATATTAAGAACTCAAGGGTGACTGAACGAGCCTTAACCTAAATGTGGTGAGTGTTAATGACCATAAAGAAGTGTGAATGTGAAAAAATCTATTGAAAGCTGTGCTAGACTCGTAAAAAATAGTCAAGGATGGTTCTATGTTTATTCAATTAGATGCCGAAATTACCGAAGATGGGCAGCTGAATGTGCAATTGCCGGATGATTTGCCGCCGGGAAAAGTAAAGCTGGCGATTGAATATCAGACAAATTTTCAGGATTGGTCTGGCATAAATATTCAAGAGTTTTTAACTGCTGAGCCAATGAGCGGGGCGGCAATTGTTGCCGGGGGTTACAGCGGTGGCTGGGAAGATTTGGATATAACAGATAGTGAGAAATGGGTTGAAGAGCAAAGGGCAATTCGCAGGGAGAAGCGAGGGTGGTAGTTGGTCTACTAGATACCGTCATCGTTGTTGACTTACTTCGCAATTATAACCCGGCGCTAGTATGGCTTGGGCAGCAAGGTCAGTTTGGAATTACACGGATTGTCTGGTTAGAAATCATCGAAGGTTCGCAATCACGTCAAAAACAGGAAGAAGCCATAAAACTACTTCGTCGATTTGAGCCTATTGAACTGACGGCGTCTGATTGGATATGGGCGACGGAGCAACTTCTACGCTTCCGGCTTAATCAGAATGTTGATGCGTTTGACGCGCTCATCGCTTCTGCGAGTTATAGATTGCAGGTTCCTCTTTTTACAAACAACGCAAAACACTTTATGCCTACGCTAGGCAAGTTGGTACAAACACCATATTAGTTTACGGACACGCACCCTTTGACAGACGATACGTGAGCGAGGTGCGGTTATCGGCTTCGTTGGCTTCCGCCACTTGATTATTCGGATCGATCACCAGCGTCAAAACATGATCTTCCTCATAGAATGCGCTGACCGTCAGCGGCATTTCAACACGGAAGGTTTCGCCCGCCTGTAAAACTGGAAATCCGCCAACAGTCGTTTCGACAACTGTTCCATCTGCCTGGCGGGTGTCACTCACGCTGATCGAGCCGCTTGCGGCGGTTGCCTGTTCCCCGAGATTGGCGACATCAAAGCCGATGATGAAAGTCTCGCCGCATACGGGCTGGCTAGGCAGCAGTACCACCAGCCCCGGCACAAGGTTGGCGCTGGTTTGCGGCGTGTTGGTGGCTAATGGCGGCAGCGTTGGCAGCGCCGGCGTGTTGGTCGGCAGTGGCGGGCCGGGATTGATGGGCAGGGAAGCAGTATTCCCGGATATGGTGATCAACGCTGCGCTTACCCAGCCATCGCCACTGCCATACCGCACGTTGTACCACGTGGCTGAAGGATTCATCGCTAAAACCTGCGTCGTTTGCCCGGCGGCAAAAGCACCGATTGGCGGAGCGAACATCAATCCCGGGCCGGATCGCACATTGGCGGGTTGGGTGAAGGTTGCCATTGGCGGGCCAGACGGGCTGGCAGCGGAAGTAGCCGGCGCTTGCGCTGTCACCGGGGGCGTGTTGGTCGGTGAATTTGTCGGACTAACCGTAGTAGGCTGTACTGTGGCGGCAGGTTCTTGCGTTGTTTCCGGGGTTGATTCACTGCTGCTTTCGCCAACCACCTGAAACGCAGACGATGCCGGTTCGCTGGATGTGCCATCAGCGCGGAAAGCGGTGATATGGACAGCATGTTCGCCCGCCGCCTCAGCCGGCCATACGGCATCCACGCTAAAATGAGGCAGGCCTTCGGGATTAGGGTTACGCAGGGTTTGCAGCAGCGTTTCATCTACTGAAATTTCAACGCGGTCAATATCACTTCCCGCGTTGGCGATCAATGCCTGAACGATGACATTGACCCCCTGTAAATAGCTTGCATCAGCTAGCGGTGCAGCAATTTCGACTTGCGGCGGCCCTTCAATCACAGCCGGTGGCGTGGAAGTTCCGATGAGGCGCAGCGAACACGCACCCAGTAAGAGTGTGAGGAAAGCAAGAATTGAGATGCGCTTCAGTACCGGCATCTGGGCACGGCTCCCGACGAAAACAAGTAGATTTCGCTGATTTTACTGAAAACAGGTAGGGATGCGCTATGTTGACGCGCTTTTTTATGTAAATGGGGGCGCAGGAAGAAAGATATTGTGGCAATTTGCTGAGTGACTCTAAAAGATTTCCTCCGGTTTAGTTTGTAGTCTTTTGAACTGAGAATATGAAAACGGGCGGGAGTATCTTTCACTCCCGCCCGTTTAGAGGTGCTGGAACGTTCTTTATTCGGGGTGCTGGCTCACCAGAACCAGTGTGCCGGGTTCAAACAGGGTGGCGCAGGTGTAGCCCGGAAATTCTGGTACAGTGTAGCTGCCGATAATTTCAGCGTGGCGCGGCGTGTTAGCGGCAGACATCCAGATCAGCGCGCCCTCACCATGCAGGCAGAAGGTAGCCCCGCCTTCCCAGTACGTATCACCGTTGCCGCTGCTCAGGTCAATGGCCTGCTGCACACCAAGGTTAATCACGCCCTGAATACCGACGCTGCCTTCATTGTACATATCGCCGCCCAGCCATTGAGTTGGATGACCGTACTGGTACATGATGCGCACCAGAATAGTATCGAACAGGGTGGGAGGTACGCCGGTGCGGACGGCTGTCGTCTCAAGGAAATTGACATCTTCAGCGAATGGCAGCGGCGGCGGTTCTGGCAGCGCGCCAACGATCAACACGAAGTGCTGTACGGCGACAGGCAGAATGCCGTTGGTGGCGGTGACGGTTACACCATAAGTGCCGGAAAGGTGCGGGTATCCAGTCAGAAGGTCGCCGGTTAGGGTCACGCCCGGCGGCAGATTGATGTCGCTGTAGCTGAGTACCGGAGCAGGATTGCCGTCAGCAGTGAAGGTATGCGCCATGAAGTCTTCCTGCCCAACATACAGGGTTTCGACGCTGGTGATTGCCGGCGCGCCACCCGTCACAGTCAGCGTAAAGGTCTGGGTCGCATCAGGATTCACACCGTTAGTGGCGGTCACGTCAATGGTATAGACGCCGGGTACTGTCGGAGTACCGGACAGAACATCACCGACTAGCGAAACGCCAGCAGGCAAGGTGCCGGGTACGTAGCTGAGCGTTGGCGTCGGGTTGCCAATAGCCGTGAAGGTGTGGCTGAACGAAGTGGTCGCCAGCACGCTTGTACTGTCTGCGCTGGTGATTACCGGAGCGTCACCGGTCACAGTAAGGGTGAAAGTTTGCGTATCATCTGGCAATATGCCGTTAGCAGCGGTCACGTCAATGGTATAGACGCCGGGTCCCGTTGGCGTACCGGACAGAATATCACCAACTAGCGTGACGCCAGCAGGCAAAGCGCCAGGCACGTAGCTCAGCGTTGGCGCTGGATCGCCAGTGGCGGTAAAGGTGTGGCTAAACGAAGTGCCGTTGACCACCACTGCCGAATCTGTGCTGGTGATGAGCGGGTTGTCGCCGGTTACGGTAAGGGTAAAGATTTGCGCTGCATCCGGGCTGATGCCGTTTGACGCGGTGACATTGATGATGTAGACGCCGGGTTCGGTGGGCGTACCGGACAAGGTATCACCAACCAGCGAGACGCCGGCAGGCAGCGTACCGGTCACATAGCTCAGCGTTGGCGTCGGGTTGCCAATAGCCGTGAACGTGTGGCTGAAGGTGTCTGTCGCCAGCACACCCACATTATCCACGCTGGTGATCTCAGGCGCGCTGTGTACATACAGTGTGAAGCTCTGGGTGGCGTCGCCGGGCAGGAAGTTATCGGCAATGATGTTGAAGGTGAAGCTGCCAGTTGCGCCAGCGCCAGCGGGCGGCGTACCCGTAAGTTCGCCGGTGCTGGAGTTGATATTTACCCACGCAGGCGCGCCGGACAGGCTGTAGGTAATCGTCGGACTGCCGGTTGTGGTCACGTTAAAACTGCCAGCAGTCCCTTCAATGAAGGTGGTATTGTCGGTGCTGGTGATCGCTGGCGCAGTGCCAACATACAGTGTGAAATTTTGGTTTGCATGCGGCTGAACACCATTTCGGGCCTGTACACCGATCGAATAGATGCCTTCGCTTAAACCACCCTGCGAAGGCAAACTTCCCAGGATGTTGCTCCCGCCAAGCGAGGGGAAACATCCAATATACCAGTAAGTGATCGAGGGCGGGGTGCAGAACCACAGGAAAGTTGATGGATCGCCGGTCGCTGTGAGCGTATGAAATGCGCCCGATGATCCGGGCGGCACAATAACATAATCCGCGCTGGTGATGGTGGGGGCGACGCCTGTAGTGATGGTAAGTGACCAGCCGCTGCTGATGGAACCGACGTCACCGCCTGTATCGTCAACAACATAAAGGTTCCAGGTTCCGTTGGGATCAAGGTTGTTGAAAACGTTAAGTGAATTTCCGTATGGCCCCGCAGGTGCTGGGGCTGCGAACGTGTCACCACCACCATGATTTGTAGGGCGATAAGTGCCTGAAGACAACGCCGTAAAATTTGGCAATAAGCAGAATATCGGGCAGGCATCACTGTCGAAGGTAAGGTTTAAGCCGCTAATGTCCACACTACTGC